>CACZQQ010000181.1 GCA_902783355.1 uncultured bacterium | reverse complement strand
TCCGAGGAGGTCGGGGTAGTCGTGGGCGCGGCCGTAGATGCAGGCGTTGCCCGCGTCGAAGTAGATGCCGACGTAGTCCGACTTGAACTGGTCGAGGAAGAGCTTCCACTCCATGGGGGAGAGCAGGAAGCGGTTCCAGACGTTCTCCAGGCCGACGTTGACCTGGTGCTCTTCGATGAAGGGCACCAGCTTCTTGACTTCGGCGGTCACGTTGTCCCACACGAGGCGGTAGGGCAGCTCGGGATGGCCGGGCTCGAAGGAGACGCGCGTGGCGCCAGGCACCACCAGAACCGTCTCAGCGCCAATCCACTGCGCAATCTGGATGTATTTGCGCAGGAAGTCGGCGGCCTGCTTGCGCTCCGCGGCGTCCGCCGCGCCCAGAGAGCAGCCCCAGCCGCTGCCGGAGGCCAGCGTCCGCAGGCCGACCTTCTTGCGTTTGGCGTGTTCCGCGATGCGGCGGCACTCCGCGCCGGCGATGTCGATGGGCAGCTGGTCGCCCACGGTCAGCTCCACGCCGTCAAGCCCCTTGGCGGCCGCCCAGTCGATGAACTCGTAGGCGTTCAGCTTGCCGCCATTGACCCAGTTGTTCAGTGCTATGTACATTTCGCCTCCTTGCTAGTACTTGATTTCCACGCGCTTGCCGTCCGCATTCACGGAGTCCTGCTCGGCCATGACGACCTTGAAGGCGTCCAGGACGCTCTCGAAGGTCTGGAACCTGTCGGCCTTGACGCCCTTCGCCACGCAGTCCACGAAGTAGTTGAGCTCGACGTCCCACCCCGTGCCGCCTGTCACGACAGGCGTCTCGACGCGGCCGTCGTTCCAGTAGACCTTGAAGCCCTCCTGCATGAGGCGCACGGTGGCCTTCTCGCAGATGAGCTGGAAGCTCATCTCGAAGGGGGTGTTCGGCGCGCAGGCCCAGTTGCCCTCGGCGACGACCATCGTGCCGTCGTCGAAGTGGTAGTTGGTGATGACCTGGTCGGTGGCGCTGTCGCTGGTGATGTTGAGGCCGACGGAGGAGACGGCCTTCGGGCGGCCCAGCAGGTAGCAGATGAAGTCGGTGTCGTGCAGATGCATGTCGAGGAGGGCGCCGCCGGAGAGCTCGCCCTTCATGAACCAGTTCTGCCAGTGGGCGGTGGGGGCATCCACCGTGGCGGAGATGCGGCGCAGGACGGCGGAGCGCAGCTTGCCGTAGGCGCCCGCCTTGAACTGCCTGAAGGCGTAGTCGTATTCGGGCCATGCGCGCACGCACATGCCGATGTTGAGCTGCCCCTTGGCGTCCTTGAGGGCCTCCTGGATGGCGGCCGCCTGCTGCAGATTGCGCGCCAGAGGCTTTTCGGACATGACGTTCTTGCCGGCCTTCAGCGCGGCGACCACCAGGTCCGCGTGGAAGGGCGTGGGCACGCAGATGTCCACGATGTCCACGTCGGGGTTGGCGATCAGGTCGAAGCCGTTGTCATAGACCTTGATGGCGCTGAAGTCGAGCTTCTTGCCGCCCGCGCCGTTGTCGATGTTGCCGCTGACGGCGGAGATGTCGCCGGAGCGCTTGACGGGATCGACGTCCGCGATGGCGATCACCTCCGCGTTCTCCATCTTGCCGTAGATGTCATAGTGGGTGGTGCCCATGAAGCCCAGGCCGATGAGGCCGATGCGAACCTTTGCCATTTTCTTTTCTCCTGTGGGTTTGTTGTGGTGGATTGGGAAGGACTATTTAATTTCGACGCGCCTGCCGCCTGCGTCCACGGACTCCTGCTCGGCCATGACGACCTTGAAGGAGCCCAGCACGTCCTCGAAGGTCTGGTACTTGTCGGCCTTGACGCCCTTCTGCACGCAGTCCACGAAATACTGCAGCTCGAAGGCGTAGCCGTCCACGCCGTCCAGGGCGGGCTTTTCGACGCGGCCGTCGTTCCAGTAGACCGTGAGGGGCGCGCCCGGCAGGACTCGGACGGTCGCCTTCTCGTAGATGAGTTCGAAGGACTTGTGGAACGGGACGCCCTCGGCGCATGTCCAGTGGCTCTCCGCCATCACCAGCGTGCCGTCGTCGTAGTGGTAGCGCGTGATGACGTGGTCTATGCCGTGGTCGCTGGTGACGTTGATGCCGGTCGAGGAGACGGCCTTGGGGCGGCCAAGGAGGTAGCAGATGAAGTCGGTGTCGTGGAGATGGAGGTCGAGAAGGGCGCCGCCGGAGTAGTCGGCGTTCATGAACCAGTTGTTCCAGTGAGCGTTGCGCGTGTCGTTGAGGGTGACGGAGTTGCGGCGGAGGATGGCGGAGCGCAGCCTGCCGTAGGCGCCCGCCTTGTGGTGCCGGTAGAGGTACTGGTATTCGTCGAAGACGCGCACCACCATGCCGATGTTGAGCTGCCCCTTGGCGGTCTTGAGCGCCTCGCCGACGGCCTCTGCCTGCGCCAGCGTCCGCGCCATCGGCTTCTCCGCCATGACGCTCTTGCCGGCCTTCAGCGCCGCGATGATGAGCTCCGCGTGCCACGGCGTGGGCGTGCAGATGTCCACGATGTCCACGTCGGGATTGGCGATGAGGTCGAAGCCGTTGTCGTAGACCTTGATGGCGCTGAAGTCGAGATGGCAGGGTTTGTCGCCGGTGTCCACGTTGCCGCGGATGGCGGAGACGTCGCCCGCGCGCTTGGCGGGGCTTACATCCGCGATGGCGACCACTTCCGCGTTTGCCATCTTGCGGTAGCGTTCGTAGTGGGTGAGGCCCATGAAGCCGAGGCCGACGAGGCCGATGCGCATTTTAGCCATGGTTGGCGTTCCTTTGGGGTGGTTTGCGGCATGGAAGACATAATCCTGCATAATCTAGCATGGAAACGCCCGACTGCAACCCCGCGCGGGAAAAAGTTTCCCGCAATGTCCATCGCCGAACCATGGCAACCGCTCTCCTTCCGCAAAGATGAATTGTCATGTGAAAATTGCCAAAACTGAAAAGACATATTATAGTTAAGCTAGTTACGGGAAAAATGACTTTTTTTCTTTGTCGTCAGTTTTTTTTCATCACCCACCAGTGCCAACAACGTAAGGAAAAGCATCATGCCGCGTAAGCCTGCTGTGAAGAAAGTCGTGAACAAAGCCCCCAAAGCCGCGAAGACCGCGAAGGTTCCGAAGGTTGTGAAGACGCGCAAGGCGCCGAAGGCGAAGGCCGCCGCCGTGAAGGTCGCCCCTGTCGCCGCGCCCGTTGCGCCCGCCGCGCCCGCGCCTGTGGAGGCCGCTCCCGTCGCCGTGGCTGCGGCTCCCGCCCGCGGCTCTCTGGTGGCCAAGGTGATGAAGGTCATCGACAAGAAGCTGGGCCGCCGCGTCAAGCAGGTCCGTATCGGCGCCGCCCGCCAGGCCGTCGTCGACGCGCTGACCAAGCTGGAGGAGCTTTCGAACCGCAAGGCCACGAAGCCCAACGACCGCCGCTTCCTCAAGCGCTACTCCATCGAGGAGCTTGAGGCCGCCATCGCCGCCCGCAGGTAATCCGGCCGAGGTCGCCTCTTTCCCACGAGCCAGGGTCTTTGCCTTTGAAGCCCCTGGCTTTTTTCATACGCGACAATGAACGCGCTTCCTTCTTGGGAGAACATCTTGAAGGCCGCAGTGGCCGGCGGCCTGGAGACAGGACGCCTGGAGGCTCTCCGCGGCCTCCAGGCGCGCCTCATGGACGATGACGCCCTGCGGGAATTCGCGCTTTCCGCCGGCAATGCCAAACTCACCGCAGGCGCGGCGAACCCACCGGAAGAGGCCTGGCGAGAGCATTTCGCCGCCGCCGACTTGCCCCGCGCCTATCTGCTTGTCACGCTGATGTGCCATGACGAGGCGCGCGCGAATTTCGCGGCGAAAGGCTATCCCGTGGCGGTCTTCGATGAGGTCTGGACGGATTTGCAGAGCTGGGTCAACTACAATCTGCGCGCCTATGGCGAGGCTGGCCTGCAGCGCCGTTTCTACGACTGGTACAACCACCATGTCCGTAGCCAGCTTGTCCAGTTCGGGCGGCTCCAGTTCCAGCTGAACGCGTGCTTCGACATGCCGCGTCGCGTCGCGCGCGGCGCCGACGGCCGCCTCTTCGCGGTCACCGCCGGCGAGGCGCTGCCGCCCGCCTGCACGCCCCTGCTGGAACAGGGCGATGCCGTCTTCGCCATCCACATTCCGGAGGGGCGCCCCGGCTGGCTCCCCCTGACGCCCGAAGAGTGCCTTCGCT
>CACZQQ010000180.1 GCA_902783355.1 uncultured bacterium | reverse complement strand
TGAGCACGACCATCCGCGTCGGGCGCGACACCCTGGATTCCCAGACGGGCAATGCCCGCGGCCGCCGCACCGACCTCTTCTCCGGCATCGCGCTGGATTGGCGCCTCACCGGCAAGCTGATGTTCCGCCAGGCCCTGACCGCCTACCTGAGCGACGAGAAGACCTCCAACGACGACCTGACCCGCTATCTCTACAACGCGCGCTTCGAGTACGCGGCCCGGAAGAACCTCAACTTCTACCTGGGCTACAACCTGAACTGCAAGCGCTACAAGTACATGGACGAGAAGAACTTCTACGCCAACGAGTTCGTCGTCGGCGCCAGCTACGCCTTCAAATAGACGGCTTCCGTCCCGTTGCCTCCTGAAAAGCCGCCCGTCTCCTGCCAGACGGGCGGCGCAACCCAGATGAAATCTTGATTGTGCGATAGACAAGATGCTCCAAGGCAACGACAAGCGAATCCCACGGTAAAGCCCGTGGGATTTTCTTTTTCCGCCAAGAGCGACCACGGCCTCTCCTTCCACCGAACCTCCTTTCCCCCTGAATAGATGTCCTTCTCCTCCAAAGTCTTCTGTGCCCGCCTCCTTCCTGCCTTCGCCCTCCTGCTTTGCCTGACAGGACGTCTTTCCGTCTGTGCGGAGGAGCCTGCGGCGGAGTGGCGCGCCTCCAACCTGCGTCCGGGCGACGTCCTGCAAATCAACGTCTTCCGTGGCGAGGAGTTCAACAAGACCGTCCGCATCGAGGAGGACGGCTGGATCAACTTCCCCTTCTGCGGACAGATCAAGGCGGCCGGCCGCAGCACCAAGGAGGTGGCTGACGAACTGCAGAAGCTGCTGGCGCCTCAGCTGGCGGAACCCGTCGTGGACATCTTCGTGACCTCCTGGGGGCCGCGCACCATCTATCTGCTGGGCGAGTTCCGCTCCGGCAGCCGCTCCATGGAGCTGCCTACCTACGGCCGCCTGACCGCCCTGCAGGCCATCAGCGCCGCCGGCGGCTTCTCCGACAGCGCCGACCTGGCCAACGTCTACGTCCTGCGCCGACAGGAGGACGGACAGCTGAAGCGCATCCCCGTGGACGTCTCCGCCCTGGTCGGCGGCGACATCAGCGCCAAGGACAATTTCGTCATGCTGCCCGAGGACACGCTGCTGGCGCCGCGCGCCTCCTCCGTCTCCATCTCCGGCAAGGTCGGCACGCCCTCCACCATCAACATCGACACCAAGAATCCGCCGCATGTCTCCGAGCTGGTCATCCGCGCGGGCGGCCTTGCCGACGGGGCGGACGCGGGCAACATTGTCATCGTCAGGCCCACCAAGGAGGGGAGGCTGGATGTCCTGCCGGTCTCCCTCAAGGCGGTCTCCCTCGGCATCTATGAGAACGACCCCGTGGTCGCGCCGGGCGACAGCATCGTTGTCGGCGAGGCGAAGAAGATCTATGTGGTGGGTTGCGTGAACCAGGCCAGCGCGCTTGTCCTCTCGCCGGACACCATGATCACGGCCAGCCAGGCCATCACGCTGGCCGGCGGCTTCAAGGCGACTGCCAGCCAGAGCGGCATCGTCGTCATCCGCGGCACGGAGCGCATCAAGGTCGACCTCGGCAAGCTCTACGCGAAGGAGGGCAGGCTGGAGAACGACATCCCGCTGATATACGGCGACATCGTCTACGTCCCCGAGTCCTTCTGGTGAGACCGCGCCGCCGCGCAGGCCGAACACCCCTCTTCCCCTAAGAAACGCCTTCTCCCCCTTCCACGCAGCCATGTCCGACAATACACCCCAAGCCCCGCAGACGGTGGACGCCGCCGAGAATGCCCCGCAGGAGCAGAACGTCATCGAGACCGTGATGGGGGTCTTCTGGAGCTACATCTTCCCCTACCTGTGGCTCTACGCCGCCTCGGCGGTCCTCTTCCTCATCGGCGCCTTCATCTATCTGCACACGGCGACGCCACTCTACCGCTCCTCCTCCCAGATCTATGTCGACAACAAACAGTACAAGGTACTGCGGGTGGACGGGCTGACGGACCCCACCTTCGAGTCCAAGAACTTCATGAACACGCAGATCATGATGCTCACGGGCAAGGAGAACGTGAACCGGACCTATGCCAACCTCGGCCTGAAGGACGACGAGCGCGAGCTGGTCAGCCTGCCAGAGGCGACCCTCCTGCCGAACACCAACGTCATCTCGGTCTCCGTGACCTCCTCGAACGCCGCGCTGGCGGCGAAGGTGGCCAACGGCCTCGTCCAGTCCTACATAGACCTCCTCCACAACCGCAAGACCGTCATCTCCAATTCGGGCCTCGACATCCTGCGAAGCCAGCTGGCCGAAATCACCGAGCGGCACGACGCCTCCGTCAAGGAGCTGCTCGAGTACAAGAAGAAGAACGGCATCTACGACTTCGAGGCCAGCTACAAGCAGATGCTGGACCGCCTCAACGCCCAGAACGACATCATCCTCCAGAACGAGGCCAAGGCGGAGGAGATCCTCTCCCTCATCACGGACATCTCCGAACACCGCGAGAACGCCGCCATCATGCTCCCCGTCCTGGTCTCCGGACACAATCTGGAGAGCGCCAGCGCCGGCGCCATCGGCGTCCTGGGCAGCAACAACCTCTCCACCCTGCAGAATCTCATGCTCCAGCATGAGATGGCCCTGCCGGAGCTGACCGCCAAGTACGGCAACAACAGCCTCCCCCTGCAGATCCACGCCAAGGTGTCGCAGATGATCAACGAGGCGCAGGACCGCGAGATCGACATCTCGCTGGCGGGCCTTCGTCTCAGCCGTGAGATGCTCATGAAGCACAACGACCTGCTCAAGGCGCGGGCGGAGGAACTGAGCGGGCGCCTCGCCCTCCTCGACCAGCTCAGCGGCGAATACAAGCGCCGTGAGGCCGCCACCGCCGCTTTGGCGCACACCATGGAGATGCTCGTCGGCCGCATGAACGAAATCCAGATTGCGGACGCCTCCGAGCAGATGACCGACTTCTCGGTCTTCATCGTGGACGCCGCCGTCCCCGCCCCGCGCGCCTATTTCCCGCAGACGAAGAAGGTGCTGGGCCTCGCCCTCGTCCTGGGCCTCGCCCTCGCAGGCGCCGTCTCCTTCAT
>CACZQQ010000179.1 GCA_902783355.1 uncultured bacterium | reverse complement strand
GTTGCGTGTGAAGAGGGCGGGTTCGGCCTTCATCCACGTGATGTCCTGCGAAATGTAGCACTTGAGGCCGTATTTGTGGGCGAGCGCGACGCTTTGGGCGTAGGGGGTGAAGTGCCCCATGTCGCCGCCTGCCACGTAGATGTCGAAGAGCCCCTCCGCCATCCACTTCTCGATGTCAAGCCCCATGCGGCGGCATACGTCGACGGAATCGGGGGCGCGGAAGGCATAGTACATGGGGCGGCCGCGACGGCGCGCGGACGCCTCGGCGTCGGCGCGGATTTCGCGTAGCATCTGTGTCAGAGCCTCCATCTCCTCCTGCGAGACGGTGCCGCCCTGCGCGACGCTCTTGAAGTAGACGTTGCCGCGCTGGAAGTCGATGATGAAGCCGTCCAGGTCGTAGTTCTCGAACCATTCGCAGACCATGGACTTGAAGAGGTCGCGGACCTCCTTCTGCGCAAAGTCGAAGGAGGCCCAGCCGCCGACCTGCGGACGCTGCGGAGCTTCAAGGCCGCCCACCAGCAAATCGAGATGCGCCTTCTTGAAGGCCGACATCTTGTCGGGATTGTAGGAATCGTGGTCGTCGTTGCCGCGCATGCTCATCACGAACTCGAGGCCGTGCTGCCGCGCGAAACGCTGCGCCAGCATGGCGGGATCCGCGCCGAACATCCTTTCCAAGTCCTGCGTGATGTTGCGGTATGGCGGATTGTTGGACGTCAGCATCCGATGGTTGCTCTTCGTCTTGCTTGACACGGCAAATCCCGTCGTGCCAGGGCAATAGACTAGAACATCCATTTCGCTGCCAACCAGCGGCGTCATCATCTGCGCATAGAAGTTCTCAAGCGTGATCTCTATGTTGGGAGGGAAGTTGAGGGCATCGCAACCATCGTCGTCCAAAAAGACGCGCCGCGGTTTCGCCAGCAATTCCTGACGCATCTGCCGCCATTGGGCGTCGCTGACTTCAGCCGCCGCCACCATGAAAGCGGCAGTCATGGAAAGAACGAGAAGGCGGAAGTTATAACTCATTAGAAAACAAAAAGTTTTTGTTGAAAAGAAGGGTATTTCAATGGCATGGGAAGCCGCGCCCGCCGCGCGGATTGGGGGCTAAACCGACCTGAGTGCACGCCAGTAGCGTGCACCGTGGACATCCCTTTCTTCGCGCGCGGACTGAAACTCAACAAAATATAACCCAATACGCTTCAACGGACGGCATAGGCAGGCCAAATCGCCATGCACGACACCCTTTCGCGCCCATGGGAGAACTGTGCATTACATTATGTCCAAATTCAGTCTGCCCCACCAAATCCGCCACCTCAAGACCATGAAACGACGCAGCGAAAGCTTCCTGGGCATCCATTTCGACTTCCATGCCCTCCCCGGACAGGCTGTCCCGACCTGCTGGCAGCCAGACGCCTTTGCCGAAATGCTGGACGCCGTGCGTCCGGACTATGTCCAGTGCGACACCAAGGGCCATGCGGGCCTGTCGTCCTACCCCACGAAGGCCGGCACGCCCGCCTCGCCCATGACGCAGGACATCCTGCGCATGATGCGCAACGAGACGCGCCGACGCGGCATCGCCCTCTACGGACACCACTCCGGCCTCTACGACCAGCACGCCGCCACGACCCATCCCGAATGGGCGGTCGTGGACGCGGAAGGCAGGCCCTCCCCCGACGTCTGTTCCGTCTTCGGCCCCTTCGTGGACGAGCTCCTGCTGCCGCAGCTGCGCGAACTGGCGGGCGACTACGGTCTCGACGGCGCATGGGTGGACGGCGAATGCTGGGCGCTTCGCGTGGACTACAGCCCTTGGGCGCTGGCGCACTACCGCGAGCGCTTCGGCCGCGAGGCGCCGCGTCCCCATGAGGAAGGCTACGAAGCCTACCGCGAATTCTGCCGCCAGGGCTTCGTCGACTACGTGCGCCACTATGTCCAGACCATCCAGCGGGAGTTCCCAGACTTCCAAATCACCTCCAACTGGATCTACTCCTCGCAAATGCCTGAGGCGATGGCCTTCCGCCCTGATTTCCTCTCCGGCGACTACGCCACCAGCAACTCCGTGGAAAGCGCCCGATGGGAGGGACGCCTGCTGGAAGCGCGCGGCTGTCCGTGGGACCTGATGGCCTGGGGCCACCACGCCATACCCTGCAGCTGGACGACGCGCAACCGCAACACGAAGGAACTCGCGCAATACTGTCAGGAGGCGGCGGTCGTCGTCGCCATGGGCGGCGGCTTCGAGTGCTTCAACATCCTCTACGGCCACGGCGGCACCATCCAGCGGTGGGCCATTCCCATCTGGCGCGGGATGGCCGCCTTCTGCCGACAGCGGCAGGAATGCTTCCAGGCGCGCATCCGCCCCGAATTGGGCATCGTCTTCCCTGCCGTCCGCAACGACCCCGAAAAGGAGGCTCTCTACGTCGGCAACCCAGGCGCGGCCGCCATGCGTCCATGGATGCAGCTCCTTCAGGACAGCCAGCTTTCCACAAAGGCCATCTTCGAACACGAATTGGCCTGCAAGGACACGCTGGACCGCTATCAGGCCATCGTCCTCCCCAATGCGGCCGCGCTGCCAGAGGCCGCCATCGACGGCCTCAAGCACTTCGTTGAAAAAGGCGGCCGCCTTCTTGTGGACGCCGAAAGTGCCGCGCTCCTGCCGTCAGAAATGACTGGACTTGAGGTGAATACGACTGCTTCTGAAAGCCGTCTCCTCTTCGTGGAGGGCGGCGGCGCCCTCGCGGCGGGGGAGGTCCCATGGCGGGAAATGACGCCTCTCGCGGGAGCCGATGGCGCAACGCCCACGGGCTGGGCGCATGACGACAACTTCTTCGAGGCCAAGCGCTTTCCAGTGGCGTGGCAGAAGGACTGCGGCCGCGGCCGCGTCGCCGTCCTCGCTTTCTCCATGCAGCACTTCTACGCAGCCGACAAATGCACCGCCATCCGCCGCTTCGTCCGCGAGCAGCTGGACATGTTGGGCTACAGGCCGCTGGTGACGGTCACGGGCAGCGCCTTCGCTGAGGTCACTGTCACGGAAAAGGCGGGGCGCCTTTACGTCAATCTCGTCAATTTCGCCGGCAGCCACAATGTGGAGGGCGTGCGCGGCTACGGCGAGGTGCCCGCCATCGGCCCGCTGACCGTCACCGTCGCCGCAGGACAGCCCGTCTCTGCCATGCGCCTTATTCCCGACGGCACGCCGCTGTCCTTCGCGCGCAATCCCGACGGCTCGACGACCGCCGTCCTGCCGCGGCTGGAGATCCACGCCGCCATCGTCGTCGAATCCTGACGGAACCGCATTGCGGGGATATATTAGGGCGGTTTCCCAAATGGGGGACCGCCTTGATTTATTCAGAATGGGGGCGAAAAGGTCTCGACTGGATAGGCGGGGCGTTGATTGCACGCGGAGGATGATCGTTGGCCTCCTTAATCATCGGTCAAAAAAGTAACTGCGAACACTGAGTACGCACTCGCGGCATAGTCCACGACGTCTCCTCCCGGACGCCTGATAAGGGCGGAGGCGCACGCATCAGGCTGGCAATGGCCGCCGGGCAGGCGGGCGGCACAGGCGAGAAGGAACAGCACGCTGCCTTCGCCGTGTGTCCGTGTGGCACCGTAGCGGCGGAGTAAGACTCAAGCCCACACTAAGCGTGTAGATATCAGCGGTCTGTTTATTTAGGACGCGGGTTCAACTCCCGCCGCCTCCACCAAAATTACCCTGAAAAAGCTGTCTTTTGACCACTTTTTGGCCATTGGACAGCTTTTTTTGTGCCCTGACGGGGTATATTACGGCCAACGCCGTCCAAATTCGGGAATGGGCGGTCTGTGGAACGGGAGCGCCTGCTGCCGCGCCCCGCCGGGACGCAACCGCCATCAAACCGCCATATCAACACAGTGACTTTCAAACGGGAGGACAGGCAACATGGGAAAAAAGAATGAGCGCGTCAATGAGCGCACGCCCTACGGAACCCTCTACCAGAACGAGGTGGGCGGCTGGTTCTACTTCCGCTACCAGGCCAACGGCCGCCGCCACAACGAGGGGCTGGGGACCAGGGACTACGCCGAAGCGAAGAAAATCGTCAACGCGAAATATGCCGAGCGCGTCCAGAAGGACCGCCTCGGCCTGAACGCGCCCGAAGCCATCCGGCTTTCGCTGGGCGACGCATGGAAGAAGTATGCCGAGAGCCCGGAGCGCGCCACGCCAGCGACAGTGAGCGAGCGGCAGTCGTACGAGACCACCTGGGGCGAGTTCGTGGAGTTCATGGGGAATCCCAAGATCAAAATGCAGGATGTCACCTACCAGGACGCCAACCGCTATGCCAACTTCCTGCGGGAGAAGAGAAACTACGCCGTTGACACTCACAACAGGAAGATAAAGCGCATCCGCAAGGTGTTCAAGGCGCTGCGTGCCTACTGGACGGGCGACAACCCCTTCGATTCGCCCACGCTGCTACGCAGGGCTCGCGAGGAGCAGGACATGGGCGTGCGCCGCCTGGGCTTCACCGTAGAGCAGGAGCAGAAGATCCTGGAGGCGCTG
>CACZQQ010000178.1 GCA_902783355.1 uncultured bacterium | reverse complement strand
GAGCAGGGCGACCGCATCGCCATCGAGGGGCTCCGCGCGCAGCTGTCCTCCGGCGAGGCCGTCCAGGCGAAGGTCGTCAAGGCGGACGGCACTACGCGCACGCTGAAGCTGCGCTGCCCGCTGTCGGCGGCCGACCGCGAACTCGTCCTCAAGGGCGGCGCCTTGGCGTAAGGTCATGGGACTGCTTACTTACAAGGTGCTGGGCGACCTTGCCCAGGGCGGCGTCGCCCGCCTGCGCAAGGTCATGCTGCCCAACGGCACGCTGGCCGTCCTGCGGCAGTTGCAGATGCGCAAGTTCTTCTCGTTGCGCGTGCGCGGCAATTTCCTCTCCGGCGCGCGCATCCGCGCGGCGCTTTCGCCGCATCCCAACATCGTCAGCACGCTGACATGGGGCGGCCGCTTCCTGCGCCCCTACGAACTCATCGAGTTCGTGGACGGGCGGGATCTCAAGAGCCTCATGATGGCCGCCGACCCGGTCGTGCGCGGCGCACGCCTCACCCTCCTCAAGGAGATGGCCGCCGCCCTGGCGTGGGTCCACCAGAACGGCTTCATGCATCTGGACGTCAAGCCGGAGAATTTTCTTGTCGTCCGCCGTGGCGAAGGGGTCGCGGTCAAGCTGACCGACTTCGACATGGCGCTTCCTGCGGACGCCAACGGGTGGCGCCGCCAGTTCGGCACGCCCGCCTACATGGCGCCGGAGCAGTTCAAGGAGAAGCGCTGCTACCCCGCCTCCGACGTCTTCGCCTTCGGCCTGATGGCCTACCAGCTGCTTTCAGGCCGCTCCCCCTTCACGGGCGAGACCCCCAAGATGTTGTGGCGGGCGCAGGCCAGTTCCCGCATCCTGCCGCGCCACATCCACGAACTGGTTGACGGCCTTGATCCCGCCCTGGAGGAGATCGTGATGAAATGCCTCTCCAAGACGCGCGAGGCGCGTTTCGCCGACATGGTGCAGGTGTCCGCCGAACTGGCGAAAATCAAATGCTGACCCTGACAAGCACAAGCGAAGATTTCACGCTGCGGCTGGGCGAACGTCTGGCGGGCGTTCTGAAGCCCTCCATGGTCGTCTCCCTGGAGGGCGACCTCGGCTGCGGCAAGACCGTCCTCTCCCGCGGCGTCGCGCGCGGCCTCGGCATCACGGAGGCGGTCACGAGCCCCACCTTCACAGTCGCGCAGGAATACCGCCGCCCCAATGGCGGCTACTTCTACCATCTGGACATGTACCGCATTCCGGACGAAGAGGCCGCCGTCGCCTTCGGCATTGATGAATTTCTCTTTGCCAAGCAGGCAATTACGCTTGTTGAGTGGCCTGAGCGCATCGCGCGGCTGCTGCAGGGCGACCCGCGCCTGCGCCACATCCGCTTCCGGCATCTGTCTCCTGACCAACGCGAAATTACCTTCATTGACTGGACTGACGAGGAGTGCCGCCTTCTGCGCGGCTGAACAAACGCCATGAAAAGAACACTTGCCTGCCTCCTGCTGGCGATTCTCGCCACCGCCTCCCTCACCGCCGCCGACAAGACGGCCGCGCCTGCCGCGCCTGCCTCCGCGCCTGCGAAGGAGGCGCCCGCCGCCAAGCCCGCCGAGCGCAACGCCAATCTCGTCACAATCTCCGCCGACCGCATGGAGATGGAGGTCGGCCAGAAGATCCTCCTGGAAGGCAACGTGCTTGTCGAGGACGCGCGCATGTGCCTGACAAGCGACCACGTCACTATCTTCTTCGAGCAGGCCCCGAAGAAGGAGGGCAGGGCGGAGAAGGAAAAAGACAAGGAGAAGGAGGGCGGCTTCGGCGACTTCGGCAGCGGCAAGGTCTCCGGCATCGAGGCGACCGGCGGCGTCATGATCCGCACGGTCGACGGCAAGAGAAGCGCCACCGGCGACCGCGGCACCTACGACCCCGAAAAGGATACCTACATCCTCGACGGCAACTGCACCATCCTCGCGGACGGACATACCCTCAAGAGCAGCCGCGTCATCTTCGACCGCAAGAAGCAGACCTTCACCGCAGGGCGCGCCTCCATCACCCTCCATCTCGGCGGCGGCGAGGGGGACGGCCACAAGGGCGACCTCGGCGGCATCTTCGGCCTCACGGAGGAGAAAAAGGCCGACAAGTCTCCCGAAGACGGCGGCAAGCCCGCCGAAGCCCAGGGGGACAAATAGGCATGGAGACGGAACTGCTTCATGCGGAAGGCCTTCGCAAGATCTACGGCGGCCGCTGCGTCGTCAACAATGTGACAATCGACGTGAAGGCGGGCGAGGTCGTCGGCCTGCTGGGCCCCAACGGCGCCGGCAAGACGACCTCCTTCTATATGATT
>CACZQQ010000177.1 GCA_902783355.1 uncultured bacterium | reverse complement strand
GTACAACACCCCCAACATCCACCTGTGCAGCATCAACGACTTTCTGGACTGGACTTCCAGCGACAAGGTGCGCATCTGCGCCGCGTACGTGCTGTGCGGCGGCAAGGTGGAGGAGTACCGTCCGGAGCACAACCTTTCGGCGGAGCAGGCCCTCTTCATGGTCGAGCGAGGGTGACGCGCGCGTGAGCCTTTCCGCGGCGTGTGGCCGCGGGGACCCGGGCCCTTCATGGCCTGGGGAGTTGAATCCGGCGGCGATTCGCCGCCGGTCCGTTTGAACCTGCAATCTGCAACCGCAAATGGAGAAGAAAGACATGGCAAGCAAAGCATCTGCTACAAAGGTCTCTGCCAGAAAGGAAAACAAGAAGGTCCTGACGCTCGGCTTCATCGGGACGGGCGGGATTTCGGCCAGTCACATCGCCGCGTTGGCGCAGATTCCGGACGTGCGCATCGTGGCGGGGTGCGACATCAAGCCGGAGCGCCAGGAGTGGTTCAAGGCCCAGCAAGGCTGTGCCGAGGCACGTACCTATACCGACTACAACGAGATGCTCCGGAAGGAGAAGCTGGACATCGTGGACGTGTGCACCCCGAACGGCGTCCACTGCCCCGCCAGCGTCGCCGCCTCCAAGGCCGGCTGCCATGTCATCGTGGAGAAGCCCATGGCGATGACGCCGGCGGAGTGCCGCAAGATGATTGACGCGGCCAAGGCGGCCGGCAAGCTGCTGTGCTGCGGCTTCCAGATCCGCTATACTCCTGCGGTGCAGATGTTCATTCGTGCGCGCGAGGCGGGGCTCATCGGCGACATCCTCTACGCGAAGGTGCATGCGATGCGCCGCCGCGGCGTGCCCAACTGGGGCGTCTTCGGCCAGAAGGCGCTTCAGGGGGGCGGGCCGATGATCGACATCGGCGTCCACCAGATCGAGAGCTGCCACTACGCCATGGGCGAGCCCGCGCCGGTGGCGGCCAGCGGCATGACGTGGACCTATCTGGGGGACAAGCCCTCCGAGGTGGTCAGCCAGTGGCCCGGCTGGGACTACAAGACCTACACGGTGGAGGATCTGGCGGTGGCGCAGGTGCGCTTCCAGAACGGCGCGCTCATGCAGATCGAGTCCTCCTTCTGCGCCCACATTCCCGAGCAGCAGACCGCCTATTGGGAGATCATCGGCACGAAGGGCGGCTTCAGCAGTAGGGACTGCACGCTGTGGCACGATTTGGCCGGCACCATGGTCAACTCCAAGGCGGACTTCCTGCCGGACAACAAGTGGCCCGCCGACTTCGTCTCCAAGCTCTCCGACTTCATCAACGCCATCCGCACGGGCGCCCCGATGACGAGCCCCGGCGAGGAGGGACTTGTCGTCCAGCAGATTCTGGACGGCATCTACCGCTCCGCGGCCAAGGGCGGCAAGGAAGTCGCGATATGACCTTCACGCCCTCCGCCGGCACGCTTGTCTACGGCGGCGACGCGGACGCGCTGGCGCGCAACGCCGAGGCGCTCTCCGCGCTGCCCGTGGACGAGGAGCGGCGTGCGCCGGAGGGCTGGGAGCCGCCCCGCTTCGAGAGCACCGTCGCCGCCGAGGCGTCGGTCGAGGGGCGGGGCACCTACGACAAGCGGGCGCGGCGCACCCTGCGCTTCCTGCCGTCGTGGACGGCGGGCTGGCGTTTCCGGCGGACGGATCTGGCGGGGGCTTCGTCCATTCCCGTGGCGCTTGACGCAGTGCGCGGCGCCTCCCGTGCGCTCCTGCTTGGGGCGGGGGAGGGCGACGGCAACTGCGTGGGCATGGCGGAGCACATCATCGCGCACCGTCTGGGCCTGTGCCTCTCCAACTTGACCGTGGAGGCGGCCTCCTACGACCCGCCCCTCTTCAACGTGGGCAGCATGGAGATTGTGGAGGCGTTGCAACATGTTGGTATTCAAGAGGATATAAACAAGCCTCTGCCGACGCTGACGGTGGCGCGGCCTGTGGCGATCCTGCGGCCTGGCGGCAGCGGCTTCCTCTACTGGGAGCCGCCGACTACGTCGGACGACCGCCAAATGCGTCTGGACGTGGCGGTGGACTTCCCGACGGCCATCGGGCGGCAGCGCATCCAGTTCGACCTGTGTCCGCAGGCCTTTGTCCATGGGGCGCATGCGCGGACGAACTGCGCCGCGAGCGAGGTCCTGCTGGCCAGGACCATCGGCTGGCTCATCCCCAAATACCGCAATTTCGGCTACACGCGCGACAACATCCTGATTGCGGGACGGAAGCGCTACCGGAACGCGCCGGGCTTGCTTTTGCCCAACGGCAAGTCGCTGGAGGCTGTGTGGCACCGCGCCTGCCTCGACTTGGTGGCGGCGCTCTCGCTTCTGCCGCACGGCTGGCCCTGCGGCCGTTTCGTCTCCTACAAGGGCGGCCACGCGCTGGACGTCGAGTTCCTGACGCGTCTCCAGCGGGAGGGGCTTCTGCAGACCCTATGAAGGCGTCCGGCTGGAAAGCGCTCTATCCCTTCGAGAGCCATTTCTGCGCGACAGCGGAAGGGCACCGGCTGCACTATGTGGACGAGGGGGGCGGGCGTCCCGTCGTCATGCTGCACGGGAATCCCACGTGGTCCTTTATGTACCGTACTCTTATTGCGGCGGTTTCGTCGGCGGGGATGCGCGCCGTCGCGGTGGACAACCTTGGCATGGGGCTTTCGGAGAAGCCGCAGGAGTGGCCCTACCGTCTGCAGGGGCACATCGACAACCTGTCGCGGCTCATCGACGAGGAGCTGCGCCTGCCGGAGGTGGATTTGGTCATGCACGACTGGGGCGGCGCCATCGGCATGGGGTATGCCGTCGCGCATCCGGAGAAGGTGCGGCGGCTGGTTTTGATGAACACGGCGGCCTATCGGGCGGACTCCTATCCGCGCAAGGTGGCGCTGGCGAAGGCGCCCTTCCTGGGGGCCTTTCTTGTGCGCGGCCTCAACCTCTTCGTGGAGGGGGCGTTGCGGCTGGCGGCGGCGCGGCCGTTGCCGCCGGATGTGAAGGCGGGCTACCGCGCCCCCTACGACAGCTGGCGCAACCGCATCGGCACGCAGCGCTATGTGCAGGACCTGCCCATGACGCCCAGCCATCCCACATGGCCCGTTCTTGTCGCCATCGAGGAGCGGCTTCCTCTGCTGGCGGAGAAGCCCATCCTCCTCTGCTGGGGCGAACGCGACTTCTGCTTTCCCATGAAGTTCTTCCGCCGCTGGCGCGAAATCTATCCGAAGGCGCGGGCGGTCAGCCTTCCCGAGGCCTCCCACTATCTGCTGGAGGACGCCCCAGAGAAGGTGGTTCCGCTTCTGACAGGCTTTCTGACGGAGGAGGAGTCCCATGTCCTTTGACACGGCGGCGCTGGAGGCGGCCCTGCGGACGCGGTGCGTGGGACGGCGGCTTCTCTTCGCGGAGACGATGGCCTCCACCAACCAGACGCTGCTGGAGGCGGCGAAGGCGGGGAGGGCGGTCTGCGGCATGGTGGCGCTGTGCGAACGGCAGACCGCCGGCCGTGGGCGCCAGCGGCGTCTCTGGCACTCGCCGGCGGGCCTCAACCTCTACTTCTCCGTGCTGTGGGAGAGCCGCCAGCCGCCAGAGCGCATGCCGCAGCTGGCGATGGTCGCGGCGCTCGCCCTGCGGGAGGCGCTGGACGCCGCCGCCCCCGAGGCGCGCATCGGCCTGAAGTGGCCCAACGACCTGTGGGACGGGGCAGGGCGCAAGCTTTCAGGCATCCTGTGCGAGTGTCCGCCGTGGCAGGGGGAGACGCGGCAGGCGGTCATCGGCATCGGCGTGAATGTGAACGCCGCGCGGGAGGACTTCCCGCCGGAGCTGGCCGCGACGGCCGGTTCGCTGCGCCTCGCCACGGGACGGCGCCTCATCCGCGAGACGCTTCTTGGAAATATACTTAACTTATTGGAAATGAAGATCTTAGAATGGGAGGCCTCTGCGGGCTTCACCGCCTTCACGGCCGAATGGGAGGCGCACGACATCCTGAAGGGACGCACGATCGCCGTGGACATGCCAGGCGGCAAGATATTGCATGGCAAGGTCTTGGGTGTGGACGAGAGGGGGCTCCTGCGCCTCCAGGGCGCCGACGGCGCGGTGGCGACCGTCACCGCCGGCGACGTGCATCTGCATGTGGAGTGAAGGGGGCGGCGCAGCCTGCGGCAAGCGGTCGCAGGTTCCTACGCGTCGATGGAGTCGCCAGCCGCCAGATGCCTCATTGGCTGGAAGCGCAATTCGCCCTTCGGCGTGAAGGGGAGGCGCAGGCGTTCCAGGTCCAGGCTTCCGCCGAGCAGGCGCAGCGTGGCGTGGCTGCCCTGCCGCGTGAAGGTGCCCCAGGCAGTGCCGATGCTCCAGAAGACGGTCATGTCGGCGGAGGGGTCGAAGCCCAGTTCGTTGGGGCCGAATGTGAAGTGGCTGTAGGCGTTGAAGAGGCCGAAGGCGGCCATGCAGCGGGCGTAGTTGCTGCCGCATTCTATCTCGTTCCACGGGTTGCGCTTATGGCCGTCGAAGCGTTCGCGGATGGCCGCCGCCACGCGTTCGCCCTCCTTGACGAGGCCCGTCGAGACGAGATGGAATGCGAAGGCCCATTCGAAGCCGGTCATCATTTCGGAGTGGTAGGGCAGCGGCACGACGGGGCGGCCGCCCTTCGGCCATGTGCAGATCATGACGCCGGCCTCGTCGTTCAGGCAGAAGGTGCGCCAGAGGTTGGTCACGTCCCGCATGGAGGGCAGGAAGTTGTATTTGAGGATGGCCAGCAGGGTCCTGCGGTTCAGTTCCGGTGAATAGAGGTCGCCCAGCCCCCAGGCGGTCGCCAGCCCCTGCGCCAGCGGCTGGTCGATTTCGCAGCCCTGCCCGATCTGGTATTTCAGCTGGCCGGACTCCTCGTCCCAGTAGGCCTCCGTCTTGGCGTAGGGCGCGAGGACGTCGCGGTCGTCCAAATCGACCACCTGCGTGAAGAACTCGCCGTTGAACATGGGCCCTTCCTCGACGTATTTGCGGCCGCGGGCGTAGATTTCGTCGCATTGGGCGGCGTAGGCCTCTTCGCCCAGATGTCTTGCCATCAGCGACATCGCCTTCAGGGCGCCCAGATAGAAGGCCTCTAGCCAGACCGTGGTGCCGAAGAGTTCCATGTCGAGCGTGTGGTGCTGCCGTCCCGTGAGGACGCCGCTCCTCTCCGGGTCCCACTTGTCGGGGTTGTCCGGATTCCATGCGTATTCAAGCATCTTCTTCAGCGTCGGCCACCATTGGCGCAGGAAGGCGTCGTCGCCGCAGAGGCGCCAGTCGCGGTAGAACTTCATGATTTCGCCGAACTGTCCGTCGGCGCAGGGGCGGAAGTCCTCCGTCGTGGCCTGGAGTCCGAGGGGGAGGCGGCAGCGGAAGTGGTGTCCGCCGAGGGCGTCCACGCCGTATTTCAGATGGGAGACGCGCATGGAGCGCTCCAGGTCGGGGAAGAGGAAGGGCAGCGCCTGCGTGTAGTTCCAGACGTGCGTGCACGAGCCCGGGCAGGAGCCACGGTCCACGCCGACGCCCTCCCAGCCCCAGAAGGTGCCGTCCTCGAGGCGCAGGCAGGTGGGCGACTTCAGGACGGCGAGCGAGGCGGTGGCGCCGTCCAGGACGGCGTCGGGCAGGGTGGAGGCGGCCATGGCGTCGCGGAAGCGGAAGGTCTCCTCGCGGAGGCGGGCGATGTTGTCCATGGCGTATCGGCCGGATTCGCGGGCGTTCTTCCAGACGGTCGTGTACCACGGCTTCCATTCGGGCGAGAGGCCCTGCTGCGCGGCGCGCTCGCGGTCCTTGTCGGACCATGTGGTGGGGCAGTTGTCGGTGCAGTGCCACGTGAGGACGAAGCGCACCGTGTGGCTTTCGCCGGCCTTCAGGTGGAAATGCGCGGCCAGCAGGCCGAAGACGAAGCGCTCCTTCTCCTCGTCGGGCGTCTCGTAGCGACGGTCGTGGAAGCGGCCGCCCGCCATGACGTCGTGGTAGTATTTCTCCTGGTGGTCCCGCCAGCCCGAATGGCTCCCCCTGTAGGATTCGGTCTGGTAGGAGATTTCGTCCTGTCCGTCGATGGTGAGGGTCACTTCGCCAGTGCCGTCGCTCTGGCCGGCGGTCAGCTGGCCGTTTTCGACATGGTTGCGGCGGTGGCCGGCCGGCCATGGGTTGTCAAGGACGCCGATGACGGTGAAGTCGCGCTCCGCCGTGGCCTGGACGGTGACCTCGAGGAAGGCGGCGGGCAGGCTGGAGTCGTGGCTGTCGCCGGGGATGAGGACGCTCCAGCCCGTCAGCGTCGGGACGCCCGGAAACCTTTCGCCGCCGAAGGTGATCGTGGCCACGGGAAAGGTCGCCTCGAAGGTGTGTTCGCGGAAATGGGGCCAGTTGCAGAGCGTCTCCTCAAGGATGCCGTAGCCGAAGCCGACGTAGGGGCGCGGCGTGTATTGGCCGCTGTAGGGCGGCGGCATGTCCCCCTGCAAGATGCGGAAGTCCTCCACTTCGCCGTCCTTTTCGGCGCGGACGGCGAAGTGCGTCAGGCCGTTCATGGAGAACTTGTTGGGCTTGTTGAAGATTTCCCAGTCCACCAGATGGCCGTTGCCGGCCAGGCCGATGCAGCCCGCGCCGATGCCGCCCATCGGAAAGGAAATCTCGGAAGTGTGCTCTTTGTCGTATCGCATTGACGAATGTCCCTCTTGACGGTGTTTGTCTTCAAGCAAAACGCGGATGGCCTGCAAAGGCAGGAAGCGCGTTCTACCTTAATATATTACAGGCATTTTCAATAAAATGCCATGCCACACTTGTTTTTCATGAAAAAACGATTATACTTACATTGAAGCCCGACGGAGGGCTTCGCAAAAAAAACGGGGGGGGTAAGACGCGGCGTCTTGTCCCTGCCTCCGGCAACCACAGACCCAGAGGAAATCCCCCCATGAACATGAAGAAGTGCTTCACCCTGATCGAACTGCTGGTCGTCATCGCGATCATCGCGATTCTGGCGGCGATGCTGCTGCCCGCGCTGGCGAAGGCGCGCGCCAAGGCCCG
>CACZQQ010000176.1 GCA_902783355.1 uncultured bacterium | reverse complement strand
TGATGCTCGTATTGAGCACCTTGGGAACGAAGCCCGCGCCAATGCCCTGGATCTTGTGCGGGCCAGGCGCGCCGCCGGCCAGCACGGGACTCGTGTCCGGCTCCACCGCGACGGCCTTCAGCGCGGGATTCTTCGACTTGAGGAACTCCGCCACGCCCGTCAGCGTGCCGCCGGTGCCGACGCCCGCCACGAAGGCGTCCACCTTCCCCTCGGCCGCCTCCCAGATCTCGGGGCCGGTGTGCGCCTTGTGGTAGGCGGGATTCGCCGCGTTCTCGAACTGCTGCGGGATGAAGGAGCCCGGATGCTGCGCCTGCAGCTCCAGCGCCTTCGCGATGGCGCCCTTCATGCCCTTCGCGCCCTCCGTCAGCACGATCTCCGCGCCGTACGCCTGCGCCAGCTTGCGACGCTCGATGCTCATCGTCTCCGGCATGGTCAGAATCAGGTGGTAGCCCTTCACCGCCGCCACCAGCGCAAGCCCCACGCCCGTATTGCCGCTCGTCGGCTCGATGATCAGGGCGCCAGGCTTCAGCGCCCCCGACGCCTCCGCCGCCTCGATCATCGCAAAGGCGATGCGGTCCTTCACAGAACTGCCGGGGTTGAAGTACTCCACCTTCACGACGACCTCCGCGCCCCCTTCGTTCAACTTGTTGATGCGCACAAGCGGGGTGTTGCCAATCTTCTCAAGAATGCTGCCGTAGATGCTCATGGTTTCGCTCCTCTGGTTGATGAATCCCTATCGAAAAAACAGGCCGAAAAGACTACTTTCTAAAACACGACTTTTTTTGTCGTGTTGCATAACATAACTCATATTAGCAAGATGTCAAGTCAAAATTTGAAAAACATTTATTTTTTTGTAGATATTGATTATGACTTGACGGCACGGGAATCCGTGGCATATTATGCTACTGGTACGATAGTACAACATTGAGGAGCCCCCATGAAGATTTCCACGAAGGGCCGCTACGGCCTGCGCATCCTGATCGACCTGGCGACCCACGACCCGGAGAAGCCGCGTGCCATCCACGACATCGCCCAGTCGCAGCAGATTTCCGAGAAGTACATCAGCCGTCTGGTCATCGACCTGCGGCGGGCGCGGATGATCCGTTCCGTGCGCGGCTTCAACGGCGGCTTCCATCTGGCGCGCAGTCCCAAGGAGATAACGCTCCTGGAGGTGCTGGAGGTCATGGACGGGCCGCTGGCCATCGTGGGCTGCGTGGACAAGCCTGAGAAGTGCCCGCGCAGCAATGTCTGCGGCGTCCAGGGCATCTGGAGCGGCCTCAACGAGCAGATCCGCGGCCTGATGCGGGACATCACGCTGGAGGACATTCTGGCGGCCTGCCGCCGCGCGGACGCCACCGCCGGCATCCTGGACTACTGCATCTGAAGCGCCAGGGGCTCTTTCAGCCCCTGCGGTTGAGGGCGAAGGCGGCCGCAAGGATAAGGAGCATGCCGGCAAGGCCATAGAGGGTCAGGCGTTCGCCGCAGGCGACAATGCCGGTAAGCGTCGCCACGGCGGGTTCGACGGAGACCAGCACGGCGGCGGTGGAGGTCTCCAGATGCCGCAGGCTGGCCGTATATGTACTATAGGATAATATGGTGGAGACCAGGACGAGGCCGAGCCATGGGAAGGCGACGGCGGGATGCGCCTTCACGACGGAAGCCACGTTCCCCCAGTCCGCGATGAAGAGGCCGCCCAGCGCGGCGAAGAGGAAGGCCCAGACGGTGATGGTCAGCGGCGCGTAGCCGCGCTCCTGCGCCAGCCGCCCGAAGATGCTGTAGAGAGCGTAGCAGAAGCCAGCGCCAAGCCCCACGAAGAGCCAGGGCAATTCGATGTTTTCCGCGCCGCCCGTGCAGACGCCCGATATGAGGACGCAGCCGGCCAGCATGAGGACGAGCGCCAGCGTCTTCCAGCGCGTGAAGGGCTCCTTGAAGAAGAGGCGCGACATGAGCGCGACGAAGACGGGCGAGGTGTAGAGCAGGATGACCGCCACGCCGATGCTCGTGTGGCGCAGCGTGGAGAAGTAGCAGCAGTTGAAGGCGGTGATGCTGCCCAGGCCGGCGCCCGCGAAGCACCAGAGGTCGCGGCGGCGGATGCGCAGCAGGCGGTGGCGCCCGCTGGCCAGAAGCCCCGCCGCCAGCAGGACGGCCGCGCCTATCGAGCGCACGGCGCACACGTCCAGCGCGCCCAGGCCCGCGGCGTTCATGAAGCGCACGAAGAGCCCCAGAAAGCCCCAGCTGATGCCGGCGGTCAGCACAAGCGCCACGCCCAGCGCGGGGCGGCGCACCAGCTCGGAGCCGCCGTCCTCTCGCCAAGGCCCGTTCATGGGAGGGGCGCCCCTCCCGCGTGGCTCTTGGCCTCCCCCTCAGGCGCGGCGGCAGGCGCATTGGCGCCCTGTGAAGAATAGATGGGCACCATCTTGAGGCGGAGGAACTCCGACGGCTCGACAGTCGTCTTCACGCCCGACGGCACGCCCAGCAGCTCCACTTTCACGTTCTGGACGCCCGAACTGGAGAAGCTGGTCAAGTCGCAATAGGCGCCCAAGCCCTCCTCGGCCATGCGGTTCACCTTGTCGGCGGTGCCGGTCACGATGACGGAGACCTGGTCGGAGACGACGCTGTTCCTGTCCACCTCGAAGGTGGCGTCCAGGCGGTTGAGGATGTTCACGCGGACATTGTCGAATCTGCGGGAGATGATTTCCGTGTTGTCGCGGATGTCGAACGTCACCTTGACGTCCTGGGTGCTCAAAGTGCATTCGGCGAAGCCGGGCGGCACCAGATCCAGATCCATGCTGAAGCCCTGGTCGTCGTTGCGCAGATCGAACTCGGCGGTCTGCACGGCGGTGATCTGGTTGACCATGAAGGCGGGCCCCGTCACCGTCACCACGGCGGGCGTCACCGTCGTCTGGACCGTGCGGTTCCCCGACAGCCAGTTGTTGACGTTCGCATGCACGGGCACCTCGCGGCTGACGTACTTGTCCCACCGCACCTTGATGGTCTTCGGGGTGATCTGGCGGACCTCGACCTCGGAGGGCTTCTCACGGATGTCGTTCACCACGAGCGTGTATTCGCGCTGGAGGGGCTCCGTGCGGCGCCCGTCGTCCTCGAAGGCGAGCGTGTCCAGGGGCAGTTCCATGCGGAAGTCCGACGGCTTGATCTCCGTGCCCTGGTGCCAGAAGTCGACTGCTACGTCCAAGGAGACGTTGCCGACAGTGGCGCCCTGGGCGAAATAGTATCTCTCCGCGCCGTTCAAGGCGGCGGCGGGAACGGTGACCTTGACATTCTCCACGACAAACCAGTGCTGCTCCGCAATGGACTTGCTGAACGTGGAGCGGATGCCCAGCCAGCAGAGCATGCCCAGCCCGAGGGCCACCAGCTTGCGCCACGGGTCGGTCAGAAGCCGCCCCAGGAAGGTGGCCTCGCGTTCGCGACGCGCCGCCTTGTCAGTGCCTATGTTGCTGCCTGCCATCTTCTCCTGCGCCTCCTTCCACAGTCATTTCTTGCGCCCCTCGTCGGCCGGAGCCTTCCCCCTGCGCAGCGTGAGGGCCTTCAGGAGGCCGCCAAGCCAGGAGGACTTCTGCTCCTCCGGCGCCTTCGCCGTCTCGGACAGCCCGTAGCGGCTCTCCAGCGCCTTGATGAGGCCCCTGGGCGTATTGATGCGCTCGATGGCGCCGCCCTGGGCGACGGAGACACGGCCGCTCTCCTCCGAAATCACGATGACAAGCGCGTCGCTCTGGCCGGAGAGGCCGACGGCCGCGCTGTGCCGCGTATGGGCGGCCTCGTAGAGTTCCGCCGCCGCCATGGGAAACTGGCAGGAGGCCGCGACAATGCGGCCGCCGCGGATGATGATGCCGCCGTCATGGAGCGGCGACCCCTTGTAGAAGATGGTCTCCAGGAGGAGCCGCTCCACCTCGCAGTCAAGCTTGACGCCGCGCTCGATGTATTCGTCGAGGCCCTGGCGCCCCTCGATGGCGATGAGGGCGCCCGTGTTGGTGGAGGCCAGGCGCGCCACGCTGGCGTGGCTGAGGTCCTCGGAGAGATAGGCCCGCCATTCGGGCAAGGTGGTCATGGAGCAGACGGCCTGCGTGAGGCGCTGGATGAGTTCGCGCAGCATGTCCGCGCGGTGCGCCTGCGAGATGAGGCGGTTCTTGCGGATGTTGAGGCTTCTTCGGTTGCTCAGCAGGGTCAGGATGCGGCGCAGGTCCTGCTGGAAGATGACGATGGCGACCAGAGGCAGCTGCGTGAGGATGCGGTTGCTCAGGGTGGCCAGCACGCGCATGCCCGTGAAGTGGGCCAGCAGCGACAGCCCGCCAAGAATGACGATGAAGGAGGAGAAGACGAAGATGCCGGCCGTGTTGCGCAGCGACCGCAGGATGAAGTAGAAGACCGCGGAGAGCAGCGCAATCTGCAGCACGTTGGCGCAATAGGGCCAGATGATGGTGAAGAAGATGTGAAGTGTGTCAGACATGTGTTTACGGAAGTGCGGATTCCAGGTCCCCGGCTTGGATTGCCTCCGCGACGGCGAGGGCGCGGCGCGTGGCGGCGACATCATGCACGCGCAGGAGGTGGCAGCGGCGGCGCAGGAGGACCGCCGCCGCCAGCGTCTCGGGCAGGCGGCGCGATGCCTCCGGCTCCCCTGAGACCGCCCCCAGGCACGATTTCCGCGAAAAGGCCAGCAGAACCGGCGCCCCCATGCCGAAAAGGGCCTGCGCGCCGCGCAGCAGCGCCAGATTTTCGGGGACGCTCTTGCCGAAGCCGACGCCCGGGTCCACGGCGAAGCACGCCTTCGGGAGGCCGGTCTGGGCCATCGCGCGCGCCAGCAGCGCCGCCAGGGCGTCCGCGACCAGGCGCGGCGCCTCCTCCGGCCCCGCGCCGCCGGGCGCGCCGTTGTGCATGAGAATGCAGCCGGCCCTGAAGTCGGCGACGACGGCGGCCATGCCGCCGTCCGCCAGGCCTGTCACGTCGTTGACGATGTCGGCGCCCGCCTCCAGGGCGGCGCGGGCGACGGCGGCCTTGCCCGTGTCGATGGAGAGGGGAACCGCGCTTTGGCGGCGCAGGGCCTCGATGACAGGGATGACCCGCCTCGCCTCCTCCTCGTCCGGCACGGGCGTGGCGCCCGGCCCCGTGGATTCGCCGCCGATGTCGATGATGTCGGCACCCTCGGCCACCATGCGCAGCGCCTCCTCGGCGGCTGCGGCGGAATCCCCGA
>CACZQQ010000175.1 GCA_902783355.1 uncultured bacterium | reverse complement strand
GGCGCGGCTGCCAGCGCGTTTCACCCTCCGCTCCTTCACCGACACCGACCCGCAGAAGCGGACGGCCTTCGGGAAGCGATACGGCGTGGCGCGCCTCTACGCCTCCGTGGAGGAGATGCTCGCCGCCACCGACGGCGGCGCGGTGCTGGTGGCCACGCCGACCGCGCAGCACGCCGACCCCGTCATCGCCGCCCTCTGCGCCGGACGCGACGTCCTCTGCGAGAAGCCCATGGCGATGACGCTGGCCGAGGCGGACGGAATGATCGCCGCTGCGCGGCGGAACAACCGCATCCTGCAGCTGTGCTTCATGTCGCGCTTTGCGCCCTGCTGGATGAAGATCAAGGAACTGCTGGACAGCGGCGCCGTCGGGACCCCCATCACCGCCACCATGACGCAGTATTGGGAGGGCACGCCCGCCCTCTACCGCAACTGGCGGACGACGGCGGCCGTCAGCGGCGGCGGCATCATCGCGGATTCCGCCGCCCACTGGATCGACATCCTGCGGTGGCTCCTCGGCGAGATGACCGCGCTCACGGCGGCCGGCGTCCCCGCCCCCAATTCGCCTTTCCCAGACGTGGACGACAGCGCCTTCGTCACCTTCCGCTTCGCCTCCGGCGCCTTGGGCCTCCTGCGCAACAGCTGGCGCCACCTGCGCCCCGACAACTAGGCGGAGACCTTCGAGCTCTACGGCGACCAGGGCACCATTCTGGGCAACCTGCAGACGCCGTGGCTTGACGGCGGCGTCCAGAAGGTGCGCCTTGTCCGCCCAGGCGAGACGCGCGAATACGCCTTCCACGACCCCATGCAGCGCTTCGAGAACCAGCTGGCCGCCTTCGCGGACGCCGTCGAGGCGCGCACCGCCGATTCGGCCGCCGACGGGCGTCGCGCCCTGGAGATCCAGCTGGCCATCTACGAAGCCATGCGGAAGCGGATGTGGGTGGAGGTTTGACGGCGGATTTCCCAACCTGAGCGGGCGCCACTTTGGCGCCCGCAGATGCGGCGCAAAAAATCCGCAGCCCGCGCCTTGGAAGGCTCGGCAGGTGGAAGTTGCAAACGACGGGGGGCAAGCCCCCCGAACCCCCCGAAAGGCCGCCTTGCCTACCAACTTGAGCGGGCGCCACTTTGGCGCCCGCAGATGCGGCGCAAAAAAAACCGCAGCCCGCGCCCGCAGATGCGGGTAGGTTTTGAAACCATGCAATTCGGCATCACATCCCTTATCGGGCACACGTTGCCCTTCGACGCCTTCTGCCGGCTGGCGGCGCGGCTGGGCTACAGCCATGTCGAGCCCAGTCTCGTGCGCGGCTATTTCAAGCATTTCAACGCCTTCCAGCTGGCGGCGGATGCAGAACGCCAGGCCGCCTGTAAGCAAGTCCTTCGTGCGCAAGGACTTAAATGCTCTGCCTTGGACGCGCACGGCCTCTTCCGGCAGAATCCCGACGAGACCGACTACAACATCGCCTACTTCCGGAAGGCGCTCCAGCTGGCGCCTGTCTTCGGCACGAGCCTCGTCATCACCTCCATTCCGGGCGGCGCATTGCCGTGGAACGAGATGACCGCCCGCACCCGCGACCTCTGCCAGGAGGCCGCCGAAATGGGCCTGACCGTCGCCATCGAGGCCGAATACGGCTTCGCCGTCGGCACGCCCGACGAATTGGAGCGCTTCCTCGACGAGACAGGCGCCCCCAATCTTGCGGTCAACTACGACCCGTCGCATTTCGTCCGCGCAGGCTTCGGCGTCGCGGAGACCGTCCGCCGCTTCGCAAAGCGCATCGTGCATGTACATTTAAAGGAATATCTGCCGGAGGCGGTGCCGCCTACGCTTTTCACGGGAGAGCGCGTCGGCTCCCCTGCATGGCAGATGCTGGACGAATTGGCGGCCATCGGCTACGACGGCGTCGCCTCCGTGGAGACGTTGGCGGAGTTGGCGCTGCCCGCCGAGACGCTCGCCGCAACCGCTTGGAAGGCAATACAGACATGGCAGGAGAAACACGCATGAAGAAGACCGTCATCGCCTTGAACGGGAGCCCCCGCCCCGACAGCAACACCGCCAGAATGCTGGCCGCCTTCACGGAGGCCGCCGCGAAATATGGCATCGGCGTCACGACGGTGGAATTGCGCAACATGAAGCCCGCCATGTGCCAGGGGTGCCTCAGCTGCTTCAAGAGCGGCCGCTGCGTCCACGACGACGGCCTCAACGAATTGATGGCGCAGATCGAGGCGGCGGACGGCATCGTGGCGGCCTCGCCTGTCTACTATGGCTCTGTCACGGCGCAGCTGAAGGCGGTGATGGACCGCATCGGGCTCTTGGGCGAGGCGCACGGACGCAGCCTGCGCGGCAAGGTCGGCGGCTCCATGAGCGTGGCGCGCCGTTGGGGGCATCTGACCGTCCAGGCGGAGATCATGCTGTGGTTTGACCGTTGCGAGATGAACCACGTCGGCTGCGGCTGGTGCAGCGCCACCAGCACCAACGCCAACGACATCTCCGGCGACGACGAGGGCCTCGCCTATCCCGCGCGCCTCGCTGAAAACATGGCCCGCCTCTGGGGCCTGGCGTAAAGAATGCACCGACGGCGCTCCCGCAGTTGAAAAAGAGTGGAGGCATGACTGAATGGCAGAGACTTCCGACACACAGCAAAAGCCTCTTGCGGCAACGCAGGAGCCTATGATAGGACAGGCCAACTTCTTGCTGGCGAAGGAGAAGTGCGAGGAGGCCGTGCGGCTGTGCACGGAGGCGCAGGGGGAGGGCGCGGAGCCAAGGCAGAAGCTGGCGGAGGCGCAGCGCGCCTGCGAGGAGGCCGTGCGCGAATGCGACAAGGCAATGCCATCGTGCGTAGAATTCTCAAAGCAACTTGACGAGGCCGAAAAGGATGCGGGGTGTATGTTTATGTGGGGCGTCATAGCCTTTGTAGTGGTCCTCATGTTTTTGGGCGGTTGCGCAAGGTTGTTCTTACGTTAATGGGAGGGACGTCCATGGAGGGGAAAAACAATGTAAAGCAGGAATATGTAGTGGCGAAGGAGAAGTGCGAGGCGGCCGTGCAAAAGTGCCAGGAGGCGCAGGAGGCGGGCAGCGACCTTGCGCAGAAGATTGCCGAGGCCCAGCGCGCCTGCAAGGAAGCGCAGCAGGCCTGCGAAGAGGCAGGGCAGCAATGTGCGAGTGTTCAGAAGGAGATAGACGAAAGTGACCGGCAGTCAGGCTGCTGGGCTGTAATAATCTTCGTGTGCCTTCTGCTGCTGTTGCTGGGCCTTGGAGGTTGCGTTTTGCTGCTTAAGGCCCTCAGTCAGCCTTGGTAAGAAGGCGCGTAGCGGACGCCGCTCGGCGTGAACAAATCATGTGCTTAATTGATTGTGCGCCATGCTGTTGAATAGTCGTGTTCTGTGAAACTTGCTGTTTCAACAATATCAAGACATGACGAATGGTCTATCGCTCGGCATGAACAAATCCATGTGCTTACTTGGATTGTGCGCCATGCTGCTGAATAGTCATGTTTTGCG
>CACZQQ010000174.1 GCA_902783355.1 uncultured bacterium | reverse complement strand
CGGGGAGGTCGGTCAAGTCGGTGTCCTGCGTGAGGCCGTCCTCCTCGGCATTCCATTTGATGTAGTCCTTGGCGTCGGCGAGCCACCTTTCGATGTTGGCGGAGACGGCCTCGGCGCTGTCGCAGGCGGTGTCCTCGGCGAGGGTGGCGATTTCGATGTGCTTGGCCTTGAGCGCGTCGCCCGCGCGCTGCAACTCCTCGAAGATCTCGGAGAACTCGTCGGCCATGGAGGAGTTCGAGAAGTCCTGGGCGCCCTTCTTGGAGAAGTCGCTGAAGGCGGTCTTGAGGAAGTCGGCGAGCTCGTCCTGCCTGGCGGCGAGGTCGCCCAGAAGCTTTTCCTCCTCTTCGGAGAAGTCATCCGTGCGGCGCGGGTCGAGGGCCTCCGTCTCGGCCTTCAGCTTCTTCTCCTCTTCGGCGAAGCGCTGCAGCTTCTCCTGAAGCTTGCGCATGGCGTCGTAGAGCTCCTTGTCGGCCTCCAGATCCTGCTGACGTGCGCGCTCCTCCAGCCGTGCGCGCTCCTGCGCCCCCGCCATCCCCAGCAGGCTCTGGAGGCGGCTGATGAGGGCGGTCTGCCGCAGGACGAGCTCGTTGACGCGGCGCGCGTCGGGCCTGGCCTGCCGCTGGAGGTCGCGGGCGGAGGACGAAAGCGCCTTGGCGTCGTGGTCAAGCAAATCCTGCAGGCGCTTCTGGAAGGCCTCGGGCAGCTTCATCTCCTGCGCCTCGCGGAGCGCGCCCGCGATGAGTTCCTCGACGCGCTGCTGCTGGCCGGCCAGGGCGCCCGCGTCCTGCTGCGAGAAGTCCTTCGTGCGGGCGGCGACATAGTCGCGCTGCGCCTGCTGGAGGCGGAGGGCCTCCTTGAGCTTGCCATAGCAGAGCCCCCCTTTTGCGTCCGCCTGCCCGGGCAGGAGCGCCGTCAGGTCGGCGAAGTGGACGACGAGGGCGGAGGCGCTTTCGCCGCGCTGGCCGGCGCCGTCCCATGCGACGGCGCGCACTTCCAGCGGCTCCTCCTGCGAGAACATCTCCGACGTCAGGGTCAGCGCCACCGTCTCGCGCAGGGCGGCCTGGCCGATGGCGCCGTAGTCGTAGCGCTTGTAGACGCCGCTGCGCTTCCCGCAGGAGAGGACGATTTCCACGCGGACGACGCCGATGTCGTCCTGCGCGGCGAGATGGACCTGGACGGTCTCGCCGTAGCCCGCCTGGATGTTGGCCTTGGTGTTGAGGAAGCGGATTTCGGGGACGCGGTCGGGCTTCACGCGCAGTTCGGCGCGCCAGCATTCGGAGAGGAGGCCTTCGTCGCCGAAGGGCCTGCGGGCGACGAGGGTCGTCGTTTCGGCGGCGGTGGCCTCCAGCGGGAGGGCGGCCGCCGCGTCGCCGAAGCCCTCCAGCCGCAGGTCGGGCGCCCCCTCCGCCGTGAAGCGGAGGCCGCTGCCGACGAGGACGGGCGGCAGCTTTTCGCGCTTGAGGTCGATGGCCTGGGCGGGCTGTCCCGTGTAGGCGGGCGGCGCGATTTCGACCGTAAACTCTTTGGGCAGAGGCGGCCGCACGGGGCGGATGCGGTATTCGCGGCTGGTCTCGCCACGGCAGACGAGCGCGCAGCGCAGTTCGCCTGTCACGGCCTCAAAGGCATGCTGTCCGCCGTCCTCCAGCGTGTAGAGGGCGGCCGGCCCGCCGCCTTCGCGCACGCGCAACCGCACATCCGCCAGCGGCTGTCCGTCCTTCCAGGCGCGCCCCTGGACGACGACGCGGCTGCCGTAGGGGACGTCGGCGCCCGGCGGCGTCAGTTCGAAGCGGATGAAGTTGAGGGCGCTGACTTCGGCGCGCGGCCGCAGGAGGCGCTGGAAGGCGTTGGCGGCCAGGTGCGGACAGACGAGGGCATACAGGAGGGCCGCCGCCGCGCACCAGAGCAGGCCCTTCAGCAGCTTCCGCAGAAGCGTATCGCTGCGCAGGGGCGGCAGCGTGCGGCCTGCGGTGCGGGCGCCTGCCTCGGCGAGAAAGTGTTCGCGGAAGCCCGCCGGCAGCGCCGCCTGCCTGTCGAAGCAGACGGCGTTGACGAGAACGTTGTCGCGGATGCCGAGGGCGTCTTCCAGTTCGCGGGCATTGCCGCGGGCGCCTTGGTCCTGGCGGAGAAGCTCTTTTACAAGTGACGTCAGATAAATGAGTTGTGCAATCCAGAAGGCGGCCGCCACCGCCGTGCGCGCGCCCACGCTCCAGCCCAGCAGGTTGTCCAGCACGCACAGGGCGACGAGCGCCGCCAGATCCGCCGCCAGCAGGCGCACAAGCCCCCGCGCCAGAAGGCGATGCCGCTTCCAGGAGACATATTTCTTTATGGTACTGTAGAGGCTCATTCGCTGCGCGGCGGCGGGTAGGGGAGGCTTCTGCCGGGGGCTTCGGGCGCGAGGACGGCGCCTGGTTCGACGGCGCTGAAGGCGGGCACGAGGCGGAGCGGCCTGTCGGCTTCGCCGCCCTGCTGCTTCAGGCGGAAGGGCATGAGGCGGCTGTCCAGCTTCCATTCGTCTCCGGCCTGATGCCACTGCCAGACCTCCAGATGGCGCATGACGCCGCCGTGGAGATGCTCCTCGTCGTGGTAGAAGTGGCGTCTCTGTTTCCAGACAAGTGTACGTAACTCATTGCGCGCCAATATGTTACGGTCATTGAAGAAGTCGTCCGCCAGCCGGAAGGCCCTTTCAAGAGCATCGGGGACGGCTTCGTCGGTTTCAGGAAACCCGGCCAGCAGGAAGCGTGACGTCTGCGCGTAGATTTCGTAGGCGCCATCCAGAAGCGGCGGGAAGGAGAAAGTATTTCCAGCGGAAAGAGTCGCCTCCACAAGGATGGCGCGCTTGAGGTCAATGGCGACCACGCGTTCAAGGCGGCCGAAGACGGCTTCCGCAAGCGTCCCTGTGATGGCCTTTGCGTCCTGCGGCGTGTTGGCCGTCAAGCGGATGCGGAGGGGGTAGCGCAAATCGTCGGCCGTCTGGCCAGGCGTGCCTTTCAACTGACGTGTCAGGAAGAGTTTGCCGACTTTTCCCATGGGTTCGCGGCAACGGAAGGCGGCGCTGATGAGATGGCCGCGGACGACCTCGCCGCTGGCGAGCAGGATGACGGTGCCGAAATTCAGGAAGGGATAGGATTCTTCGGCGAGGGCGATGCGTTCGTTCTTGCCGGATTCGGCGTACATCCACGGCTGGTTCTGCTGCGCCTCCTCCACCTCCTGCCGGATTTCCAGAATGTCCGACAGGAGGACTTTGCGCGGGAGGCTGCGGCCGACGGAGGAGACCTTGACGGTGAGCGCGCCGTCGCCCATGGCCTGCAGTTCGCAGGAGTGCGCCGTCCCGTCGGAATAGGTGACTTGCGCGGGCAGCCAGGCGGGCGCGGCGCGGCAGGCCAGCGCCAGAAGGAGCGCCGGCACGGCGAGAAGGAGGCGCCGGATGGCTGTCGTGCGGCGCGCCACGGCTACATCCTGATGTCCGTGGCGGGGAGGGGTTTGCGGCGGCCGATGCGGGCGCCGGCGAAGGCGGAGGCCTCGGAGCGCGGCAGCTCCGTCATGGAGGCGAGGACCTCCGCCTCCGCGGAGACGGTCTTCGCCTTCATCTCCTGCCCTTGCGCCACCGCCAGCGCGCGACGCTCCTCCGAACGCGCCCGCGCAATGCGCTTGTCCGCGTCCGCCCGCACGGTGCGCAGCCGCGCCGCCACGTTGTCCAGCACGTTCACGTCCTCTATGTCCAGCGAGAGGATCTCGTAGCAGGTGCCGCGGTCGAGGCCGCGGCTGATGATTTCCTGCGCGACGCGGCCGGGCTGCTCCATGATCTCGCGGTGGCTGGCGGCGCGGCCGATGGCGGTGACGATGCCTTCGCCCACGCGGGCGACGATGGTCGGCTCACCCGCCGTGCCGATGAGATTGTCCAGGCGGGTGCGCACGGTCACGCGCGCCTTGACGCCCAGGGAGATGCCGTCCTTCGCGACGCCGACGAGGCCGTTCTCGTAGCCCGGCAGGGGTGGCGGGACGCGCAGGACGACGGGATTCACGTGGTCGCGGACGGCCAGGGCGACGTCGCGTCCCGCCAGGTCCAGCTGCGCGATCTGCGGGAAGCCGATCCGCAGGCCCGCCTTGTCGACGGCGATGGCGGCGTCCCGCACATTCTTGAGATGGCCGCCGCTGAGGACGTGGTTCTGGAGTTCATCGCAGGTGACCTCGATGCCGGCCTTGTGGAGCATCTTGAGGGCGTCGAAGATCTCGCGCGGGTTGAGCTTCTGGAAGTGCATTTCAAAGCAGTCGGCGAAGCCGATGGGGACGCTGGCGGCCCGCGCCTCGATCCAGATGGGCATGAAGCTGAAGACCTTCTTGACGGCCCAGGCCACCATGGCCAGCAGGGCCACAAGGGCGGCCAGCGGCAGCAGGAGCGCCAGCAGGACAAGCAGCGCGCCCGCGTCGGCCTCGGCCAGGCATAGCATTTCATTCATGGCTTCCATCATTCCTTCACTCCTCCATTCCCGTGTTGTCGTTGCGGCTTTGCTTCAATATAGCGCGGCGTCGCTTGTTTTCCAGACGGCGGCGGCGTTCGGCGGCCGGAACGGCGGTCTTGCGGCGCGGCTTCGGCGGCGTGGCGGCGCGCTCGACAAGCGCGTAGAGGCGCTCCCGCGCCGCCAGCCGGTTCTGGCGCTGGCTGCGGAATTCGGCGGCGCAGATGACAAGCTCGCCCTCGGCGTTGACCTTGCGGCCGGCGAGGCGCCTCAGGCGGCGGACGACCTCCGGCGGCAGGGCCTCGGTCGCGGCGAGGCTGAAGCGCAGCTGGACGGCGCTGCTGGAGGTGTTGACCCCCTGGCCGCCGGGGCCGTTCCCGTGGACGCACTCGAAGAGAAGCTCGCTTTCGGGGATGGTGAACATGCGTTGGGAAAAAGAGAAAGCCCGATGACGGGGACGCCACCGGGCTTCGCAGGTTTGGCCTAGCCGGCAAAAACTACTTCTTGCACTTGCCCTTGCAGCAGCCACCCTTGAACTTCGCGGCATCGTCCTTGCTGCAGAAGAGGGTCAGGGAGCGCCCGTCCTTGGTCTGGCCCTTGAACGCGGTGCGGCCATTCGGATAGGTGACGCAGTCGATCACTTCGGTCTCAATCTTCTTGCGAGCCTTGACATCCCAGAACGTTGCTTTCATTTCTGTTTTTCCTTTGTTGGTGGCCGTCACAAAACCCCTGCCTCCGAATTGAGGCGGGAGGAACCTAGCGCGCCTGGAAAGCCATTCAAGTGCGCCATTGCGCAAAATTTATTCCCTCTTTTCAACTTTTTCAAGTACGTTTTTCAATAATTTGCAACTTTTTTCACTTTTTTTCGCATTTTGGCCCTTTTTGGGGGGTCTCAAGCCGGTCCCGCGCCCGCGAATTACATTAACCGCATTTCCCTAAACGGAGGCATTATGGACAACGGCCAAATCACCATCCAGGGCGCCGCCCAGCACAACCTGAAGCACATCTCGCTGTCGCTTCCGCGGCAGCGCCTGATCGTCGTGACCGGCCCCAGCGGCTCCGGCAAATCCTCGCTGGCCTTCGACACGCTCTACGCCGAAGGGCAGCGCCGCTATGTGGAGAGCCTCTCCGCCTACGCACGCCAGTTCCTGGACCGGATGCAGAAGCCGCAGGTGGAGCACATCGAGGGGCTTTCGCCCGCCATCGCCATCGAACAGCGGACCGGCTCCTCGTCGCCGCGCTCCATCGTGGCGACCACCACCGAAATCTACGACTACCTGCGCCTCCTCTACACGCATGTCGGCCACCCCCACTGCCCGAAATGCGGCAAGCCCATCTCCAGCCAGTCCCCCGAGACCATCTGCCGCCATCTGGAGGAGCTGCCGCCCGGCCGGAAGCTCCTCCTCATGGCGCCCTACGCCCGAGGCAAGAAGGGGGAGCAGGCGGAGACCATCGAGCAGCTGCGGCGCGACGGCTTCGTGCGCGCCCGCATCGACGGCAAGCTCGTCTCGCTGGACGACAACATCAAGCTGGCGAAGACGTTGCGGCATACCATCGAGGCCGTCGTGGACCGCCTGGTCACCGGCCAGTGCGACCACGCGCGCCTCAACGATTCCGTGGAGGTCGCCCTCAAGCGCGGCAACGGCGTCATGACCTTCTCGGTGGAGGACGACGCGGCGGCCGGCGGCTGGCGGGACGAGGTGGTCTCGGAGGCGCTGGCCTGCCCCGACTGCGGCCTCTCCTTCGGCGAGCTGCTGCCGCGCAACTTCTCCTTCAACAGCCCCTTCGGGGCCTGCCCCGCCTGCGACGGCCTGGGCAAGCGCATGATCTTCAAGCCGGAGGACATCATCCCCGACCCCGGCAAGTCCATCCGCGAGGGGGCCATTCCGCTGTGGCGGCGCGGCCCCCGCAACGTCATCATGCTCTTCAACCACTATCTGCGGTGCATGGCGGCCCAGTACGACTTCAGCCTGACGACGCCATGGGAGAAGCTGCCGCCGCGCATCCAGAAGCTCCTGCTGTACGGCACGGGGGACGAAATCGTCGTCTTCGACTACCGCATGCGCGGGCGGATGAACGAATGGCGCAAGCCCTTCGAGGGCATCATCCCGAACCTCATCCGGCGGCTGCGGGAGACCGACAACGACGACCTGCGCGCCCGCCTGGAGGCCGCCGCCTCCTACACGGAATGCGACCAGTGCCACGGCAGCCGCCTGAAGCCCGAATACCTGGCCGTCACCATCGGCGGCCTCAACATCCGCCAGTTCTGCGACCTCTCCATCGACGAGGCCCTCGACTTCCTCCAGAAGCTCGAACTGACCGAGACGGAACAGCGCATCGGCGGCGATGTCCTCCACGAGATCAAGACGCGGCTCGGCTTCCTTAAATCAGTCGGCCTCAACTATTTGACGCTAAACCGCGAAAGCGGGACCCTCTCCGGCGGCGAAGGGCAGCGCATCCGCCTGGCCAGCCAGATCGGCTCGGGCCTCGTCGGCGTCCTCTACATTCTCGACGAGCCCTCCATCGGCCTCCACCAGCGGGACAACAACCGCCTCATCGACAGCCTCAAGCAGCTGCGGGACGCCGGCAACACGGTCGTCGTCGTCGAGCACGACCTGGACACGATGCGTGCGGCGGACTACCTGGTGGATCTGGGGCCGGGCGCGGGCGAGCACGGCGGCCACCTTGTGGCGGCGGGCACGCCGGCGGAGGTCGCCGCCAACCGCGCCTCCGTGACGGGCGACTTCCTCTCGGGGCGCCGCGCCATCGCGGTCCCGAAAAAACGGAACCCTGGCAACGGCCATTCCATCCGCATCCGCGGCGCGGCCGCGAACAACCTGAAGTCCATCGACGTGGAGATTCCGCTGGGGCTTCTGTGCTGCGTGACGGGCGTCTCCGGCTCCGGCAAGTCCTCGCGGGTGAACCACATCCTGCGGCGGTCGCTGTCGAAGCGCTTCGGCGTGAAGGACGAGGAGCCGGGCCCCTGCGCAGGCATCGACGGCCTCGAGCACATCGACAAGATGATCGTCATCGACCAGACGCCCATCGGCAAGACGCCGCGCTCGAACCCCGCCACCTACACGGGCCTCTTCGACCTCATCCGCGGCCTCTACGCCCTCACCAACGACGCCAAGGTGCGCGGCTACGGGCCCGGCCGCTTCTCCTTCAACGTCAAGGGCGGACGCTGCGAGAAGTGCAAGGGCGACGGCATCCGCAAGATCGAAATGCAGTTCCTGCCGG
>CACZQQ010000173.1 GCA_902783355.1 uncultured bacterium | reverse complement strand
CCGTCGCCGTAGAAGTGCTCGAAGAGGTTGAGCTTGCGCTTCGGGTCGGCCAGCCATTCGCGCCTGACGGATTCGATCCACCCCTTGCGCAGCAGCTGGACGGCGCGCTCCTGCAGCGCGGCCGCGTCGGGCATGGGCGAACCCGCCGCATGCGCCTTGAGCGCGTCCGCCGCGACCTGGTGGGCGAGGGAGCCGCCCCACAGGATGAGGCTCTGGATCTGCTTGAGGAGGTAGAGCTGGCGGGCCAGCAGCGGCGCCTCGCGGTCCCAGCCGCCCCACGAGCCATAGTACATATAGTAGTACGCGCGGCGGCATGTGCGGAAGAGGCGCGCGCGGGAGACGGACCACGAGAAGGTGTTGACGAGGGGCTTGCTCATTTCTTTTCGCCTCCTTGAGGGGATTCCGCGTGCGGCGCGGCCGCCGCCTTCGCGCTGGCGCGAACCAAGCTGGCCAATGCCCACAGCGCGAGGACGTTGGGCAGCACCATCAGCTGGTTGAACATGTCCTGCAGCTCCCAGACGAGGTCGTTCTGCAGCACGGTGCCGATGAAGATGCAGGCGATGGCGAGGCAGGAGTAGACGAGCGTGCTCCGCTTGCCGAAGAGGTAGTTGAAGTTGATTCGGCCGAAGAGGTTCCAGCTCATGATGGTGGAGAAGGCGAAGAAGAAGAGGCAGACGGCCACGAAGGCGTCGCCGGCGCCGGCGTTGACGACGGAGGCGAAGGCGGTCTGCACGAGGGTCGTCTTTGTCAGGCCGGCCGAGGCCAGCAGCTCGGCGTAGGTCGCGCCCGTGGCGCCCGCCAGCGGGCCGTCGCCCGTGTAGATGGTCGAGATGACCACCAGCGCGGTCATCGTGAGGACCACGAAGGTGTCGATGAAGACGCCCGCCATGGCGACGACGCCCTGCTCGTGCGGGCTCTTCACGTTGGCCATCGCATGGGCGTGGGGCGTGGAGCCCATGCCCGCCTCGTTGGAGAAGAGGCCGCGCTTGACGCCCTGGCTGATGGCGGTCTTCAGCGCATGGCCGAGGCCGCCGCCGATGAGCGCCTCCGGCGTGAAGGCGTAGCGGAAGATGCAGCCGAAGGTGGCCGGCAGATAGCGCCACCGGATGGCCAGCAGGATGAAGCCGCCCAGCAGGTAGAGGAGCGCCATCACGGGCACCAGCTTCTCCGCCACGGCGGCCACGCGCGAGATGCCGCCGATGAAGATGAGCGTGGCCAGGGCGGCCAGCAGCGCGCCGACGATCCACGTCGGCACGCCGAAGGCGTTCTGGAAGGTCTCGCCGATGGAGTTGGCTTGCACCATGCCGCCGATGAAGCCCAGCGAGATGATGATGGCCACGGCGAAGCAGACCGCCAGGACGCGGCCGAAGAGGTTGGGGAAGGCGCGGTGGATGTAGTAGACGGGGCCGCCGGCCACCGTGCCGTCCGCGTGCACCTGCCGCGTGTCCTGCGCAAGGACGGCTTCGGCGTAGATGGTGGACATGCCCAGGAAGGCGATGAGCCACATCCAGAAGATGGCCCCCGGGCCGCCCGCCAGGATGGCGCCCGAGGCACCCACGATGTTGCCCGTGCCGACCTGCGCCGCGATGGCGGTCGCCAGCGCCTGGAAGGAACTCATGCCGGAGGCGTGCTTCTTGCCGCAGAGGCTGAAGTCGCCGAAGAGGCGGCGCATGCTCGCGCCGAAATGGCGCACCTGCACGAAGCGCGTCGTCAGCGAGAAGAAGACGCCCGTGGCCACCAGAAGCGTGACGAGCACGTAGTCGGAGAGGCAGGCGTTGACCTGCTGGACGATGGAAAGCAGCTTGTCCATGGGGGAAAAGGGATTTGTCACAAAACACGCAAAATGGACAGAAAATTAGACTCTCTTCCCTACGAGGGTAGGTAGAACGACCATTTTGCCGCGCCCTTGCGGGCGCTTGCCAGCGGTTACGCAAGGTCGCGCACTTCCGTGCGCTGCTGCTTCCGCCTTCGCCAAGGCTTCCTCCTTCGCGCTTCACGCTACGGCGGATAAACCGGCGGACAAGTCGCAGCTTTCAATTGCCTACCCTCTTGGGGAACACAGCCAAAAATTCAAGATCCTGCTTTTGTGTGTTTTGTGTGTTTTGTGGACTGAAGGAGTGAAAGACTATTCGTCGTCGGTGTCGTCGTCGGCGGGCGCGTCGCTGTCGCGGCCCGCGACGACGATGACCGCCTCGCCCTTGACGGGCTTGTCGCCGAAGAGCGCCGACAGCTCGCTCAGCGTCCCGCGATGGACCCGCTCGAACTGCTTGGTCAGCTCCAGGCAGACGGCGGCGCGGCGGTCGCCGTAGACCTCCAGCGCCTCGGCGAGGAACTTGCCGATGCGGAAGGGCGATTCGTAGAATATCAGCGTGTGGCGGCTCTCCTTGTCCTCCTCGAGGAAGGCGCGGCGGCGGCCAGGCTTGCGCGGCGGGAAGCCCTTGAAGGTGTAGCTCGACGGCGGCAGGCCGGACTTGATGAGGGCCAGGGGGATTGCGCTGGCGCCGGGCAGCACCTCTATGTCGTGTCCGGCGGCGATGGCCGCGCAGACGGCCGGATAGCCGGGGTCGCTGATGACGGGGTAGCCCGCGTCGCTGCAGAGCCCCACGCGCTTGCCCTCGTCCAGCCACGCGACGATGCGCGCCGCCATGGCGCGCTCGTTGTGCTCGTGGTTGGCGACATAGAGCTGCGGCCGCCCAAGCCCGAGGAGGCTGACGAGGCTGCCCGTGTGGCGCGTGTCCTCGCAGCAGAGGATGTCCAGCTGCGGCAGGAGCGCCTTGGCGCGCTCCGTGATGTCGCCCAGGTTGCCGATGGGGGTCGCGATGAGGGTCAGCGTGCCCATCCGTTCCCCCGCGCTAGCGCAGTTCCACGCCGAGCTTGGCGACGAGGCCCTGGCGGAGCTTCTCCTGGAGGCGGTTGACCTCCTCGTCGGTCAGCGTGCGCT
>CACZQQ010000172.1 GCA_902783355.1 uncultured bacterium | reverse complement strand
TCGTCTGGAGCATCTTCCTGAGCAAGCGCAGCTACCTGAAGCAGATCCTGCGCTCCAACAAGTCATTCGCCAAGTTCCGCACGCAGTGCAGCCGGAACCCGCTCTCCATCGCCGGCGTCTTGGAGCGCACCAATACAGAGGGGCCTCTCTTCGCCATCTGCCGCGTCGGCCTCGCCACCCTCCGCGAAATCCTCGACCTGCAGAGCGGGCTGGAGGGCTATGAGCTGGAGCGCGCCGGCGTCGTGCCCCGCGAACTGACCGACCGCGAAATCGACCAGATCTACGCGGGGATGAGCCGCGAGGTCAATGCCCAGCAGGAGAAGATCGAGGAGAGCCTCTCCAAGCTGGGCACACTGGGCTCCGTGGCCCCCATGTTCGGGCTGCTGGGCACGGTCTGGGGCGTCATGGCCACCTTCGTGGGCATCGTCGCCGCCGGCGGACGCCCCGACATCCAGCACATCGCGCCAGGCATCTCCGGCGCCCTGCTGACCACCGTCCTCGGCCTGCTCGTGGCCATCCCCGTCATCGGCATGAGCAACGCCATCAACGCCAATGTCAACAGCATCTGCACGGAAATGGACAATTTCACGCAGGAGTTCCTGGCGGCCATCTCCACCGCCAGGACAAGCAACGCGCAGGCGGCCCAGAACGCGCCGCGCGTCCCGCCGCCCCAGACAGGCTTCCCGGGCGGCGGCCTCCAGTCCCCCTTCGCTCATGGCGCCCCGAGAGGCTGAACCGACACGCGCCGAAGGCGAGGAGGCCCCATGCGACGATTCACAAGGCACTTCCAGCGGCAGAAGCCCATCGTGGACATCAACATGACCCCGTTGATGGACCTGACCTTCATGCTGCTCATCATCTTCATCATCACCGTCCCCGTCCTGGACTACTCCACCGACGTGACGCCGCCCCGCATGACCACCGACAAGCAGATGGACAGCGAGGAGTCCAAGATCGTCGTCACCCTGAACGCCGAAGGCGTCTGCGACATCGACGGCGTGCCGACCAGTTTCGTCTCCCTGGAGGAGGCCTTCCGCGGCCGCCGCGCCGACGGCATCGAGCAGGTCTATCTGCGCGCGGACGGGAGCCGGCCGCTGGAGGACATCGTCGCCGTCATGCGGGCCGCCAAGAACGCCCACATGAAGATCTCCCTCATGACCCAGGCCGAATGACGCCAAGCCCCCTTTCCCCCCGAAAAATGCGCCTTGTCTGACAAAAAATGGCCCTGTCGGGTTGATAAACTGTCTTGAGATATTATCTTACGTGCAAGTTTTTCATAAGGACGTCGAATTGGCGCTCCTTTTTACTCACCCCCACCTAGAGGAATGCATCATGTCTCTTATACAAATCGCACTGATGGTCGTCGGTATCGTCCTTGCCCTGGTCGGCATGAAAAAGCAGAAGCAGGGGGCTGTCTGGGGACAGCCCGCGGCCATCGTGGGCGCCCTGCTGGCCATCGGCAGCGCCCTGTACAGCTCCTTCGGCACCATCACCGGCGCCGGCGGCAGCGCGGCCAGCCAGCGCGAGCTGCGCTACCAGGACCTGCAGCACGCCTTCCTGGGCTCCTACATCAAGGAGGCCGCCAATCCCAAGAAGGTCGGCGTCATCGTCGATTCCTACTATCTCTACGACGCCTTCGGCGACAAGCTGGCGACCCCGATGGACAACAAGCCGCTTGAGGGCCTGAAGCGCACCGTCGGCGCCGACGTCGTCGTCACCAGCATCGTCCCCAAGAAGATCGACAAGAGCAAGCTGCCCAAGGACGCCTCCGGCAACGTCATCGACCCCGGCATGATGATGATGGATCCGATGAACAGCGCCCTGAACGGCAAGAATGTGAAGGGCTGCCTGGACGACCTGAAGGACTGCGACGTCATCGTCATCATGGCGGCGACTGACTCCAACCTGCCCTATTTCAAGATCCTCCCCATGCTGAAGAAGGGCACCTGGCTGGCCGCCAACTCCAGCGGCAACTACAACGCGCTCGCGAAGGCCTTCCAGGACAGCGGCAAGGGCGTCGGCGGCTCGATGCTGGCGGTCAGCTGCAGCAAGGCCAGCGCCATCTACGACGAGTCGATCCCCCGCAAGGACCAGGCCGCCTACGATCGCCGCTACATCCTCATCACCAAGGACAACTATCAGCAGACCATCCCGGCGGCCCAGAAGAAGTAGTCTCCGCCTAGGCCATCCATGACTCCGCGGCGCGCCTCTCCCTTTGCGAGGCGCGCCTTTTCTCAATCTGCCAAACGAAGGGTATCAAGATGATCCAAGACACGCTCAAGAATTTCGGCGCCTACGTGGCGCTGCACCCCTCCTTCAAGGCCGTGGCCGACTTCCTCGCCGCCAATGACCTGAGCAAGCTGGAAAAGGGCGCCCACCAGATCCTGCCCGACGGCAAGCTCTTCGTCAACATCAGCGACCTGACTGCCAAGCCCTGCGCCGAGGCCAAGCTGGAATGCCACCGCAAGTACATCGACATCCAGGTGCCCATCAGCGCCCCCGAGACCATGGGCTGGCTGCCGGTGGACGAGCTGCCGGCCGGCACTGAATTCCATGAGGACGGCGACTACGCGCTGGCCAAGTGCCCCGTCGGCACCTGGTCCACCGTCCGCCCCGGCGAGTTCATCATCTTCTTCCCCGCCGACGCGCACGCCCCCGGCTGCGGCGAAGGCCCCATCCACAAGGCCATCTTCAAGGTGATGGTGTAAGCGCCTTGGCTTCAACAAGTTATCTACTGAACATCGGAAACACCCGGAGCGCTGTCGCCTCCGGGCGTTTTCCCGAAGACGACGCCATCACCTACTATCCGACGTCGGATCTGCCGCGGCAATGGCAGCTCCCCGTCGGGGCGACCGCCACCGCCTCCTGCGTCGTCCCCCTTGTCCGCCAGCGTCTGGCGGAACAGTATGCGGGGCGCATCCATTTCATCGGCGTGGGCGACTTCCCGAAGCTGGACACTGCGGGCTACGATACAAGCACGCTGGGAAGCGACCGGCTCGCCAATGCCGCCGCCGCGCAGGCCCTCCTGCCCGGCAAGGCCGTCCTCGTCTTCGACTGCGGAACCGCCCTCAACTCAGTGGCGGTGAACGCCGACGGACGTCTTTGCGGCGGCGTCATCCTGCCAGGCCGCGAGACCGCCCTGCGCGCGCTGTCCGCCGCCGCCGCGCAGCTGCCCGAATATGCCGTGGACGCGCCACACCAGCTGAACCCGCTGGCCGTCAACACGCGCGCCGCCATCCTGAACGGCGTGGACATAGGCATCCTCGGCGCGGCGGAAGCCCTCATCCACAGGACACGCCAACAGGACGGCTTCCACGACTGCACCGTCTGGTTCACGGGAGGCGACGCCCCCTTCTTCGTCAAGTACCTGCCGCCCTCCCTCGGTGCCGAACTGCCGCCCGTCCCCCTGACACTCTACGGCATCCGACTTGCATCTTTAACGCATTGAAAACAAATATATTATATAACTGACAGCCTTTTGTTGGAGGACAGGGCTTTCAGAGTTCCGCGACGGCGGCGTCGCTGTAGATGACAAGCCCCTTTGCATACGTGCATCCTTCGCAAAGCTGCACGCGATGCGGGACATTGGCTTTCATGTAGAGCGTGTCGCCTGGCTTCATCTCGCGGGGCGAACTGTCGTCATACAGAAAATATGTGAGGCGGCCTTCCAGGAGGATGAAGAACTCCTCCGCCTCGTGGAGAAGGAACTCGCGCGGCGCGCCAGGCGTATATTCAATAAGGAAGGGGTCCATCTTGCGGCCGATCTGCGGGAAGGCGAGGGCCAGATAGCGGATGCCGTGCTGGTCGCCGTCGTCGCGCCGCAGTTCTTCGCCCTCGTCCAGCCGTCCGAAGGTATAGGGCGGCTCCTGCCTGCCCTCCTCTTCGAAGAGGCGGCTGAGCGGCAGCCCCAGCGCCTCCGAAATCTTGACAAGCGCCTTCAGCGAGGGCGTCTGGCGGAAGTTCTCGATCTGCGAGATGAAGCCCTTGCTGAAGCCGCTGCGCTTGGCCAGCTGCTCGACGGTCAGGCCCTGCGCCTGGCGGACCTTGCGGATGGTCTGGGAGATTTCAAGAAGGTTCATGCGTCGCAGGATTCCGTGGCGATGACGTCGATGCCGCTGCCTTCCGCGTCAGGCAGGACGACCTGGCCGAGGCGCACAGGCGCCTTCACGGTCAGCGTGTAGAGGCGGTTGAGCAGGGCGGGGATGCGCGCCTTCGGGAACGGCTGCGCCGTCTTGACCGGCAGCCACGGCAACGACGCGCTGTCCGTGCGGACGACCGCCGTGACAACGCGGCGCGGATTGGTCATCTCCTGACGCGCATAGGATTCGCCGCGCGGGCACGCGTTGCCCGTGACGCGGAGGCTCTCGCCCTCCCCCGTGATTTCCAGATGGCAGCCGCGCGGGCAGCCGATGCAGATGAGCGCGCGCGTCATTTCTTCTCCTCCGTGTTCTGCAGATGGAAGGTCACCTTCCGCTCGTCAAGCAAATTGCCGGGCAGTGTCACGCTGATCATTTCGGCGGGGCGGACAAAGCGCAGCGTCTTCTGCCAGACCGTCTCGCCGTCCACCTCCGCGCGCAGAAGCGCCTCGTCGGCGATGAGAAGCGGCCGGAAGGAGGCCGTGAGCGCCTCGCCGGGCACATGGAAGGCGGGGACGACATACTTGAGGTTGGCGCCGACGGCATTCTCCGCCTTCGGGGCCGGCGGCGCGCCGTCCAGACGCTTCAGGATGCATTCCGCCATGCGGGCGGCCTCCTCCGAGACGAAGTCCACCAGGTCGTGGACATGGAGGACATTGCCGGCGGAGAAGATGCCCGGGACGCTCGTCTCGTAGTTGGCGTCCACGAAGGCGCCGCCAGTGGCGGGGTTCAGGGCCACGCCCGCCGGACGCGCCAGCTCCGTCTCGGGCACAAGCCCGACGGAGAAGAGCAGCGTGTCGCAGGCGACGGTGAAGGTGCGCGCCGTGTCGGGGACGCCCTGCACCAGCGGCGTGACCTCAACCCCCTCCACGCGGTCGCGCCCAACAATGCGCGTCACGGAATGCTCCAGCCACAGCGGGATGCCGAAGTCGTCCAGGCACTGCGCCACATTGCGGGCCAGGCCCGACGGATGCGGCATGATCTCGACGACGCCCTTGACCTCCATGCCGCACCATTGCAGACGGCGCGCCATGATGAGGCCGATGTCGCCCGAGCCGACGATGACGGCGGTGCGGCCGGGCAGCCGCCCCTCCAGGTTGAGCAGCTTCTGCGCGGTCCCTGCGGTGAAGACACCGGCGGGACGGGTTCCCGGCGTGGCGAGGTTGCCGCGGTTGCGTTCGCGGCAGCCCATGGCCAGCACCACCGCCTTCGCGTGGACGGCCTCCACGCCCTCCGCCGCAGACATGAGCGTCAGCCGGAAGGTGCCGTCCTCCAGCGGCTTGAGGGCGGTCACGGTGCAGCCGAGGGCGAAGGAGGCGCCGGCCGACTGGGCGCCGTCGACGGCGCGCTCCGCGTATTCGGGGCCGGTCAGCTCTTCCTTATAGTACTTCAGGCCGAAGCCGCTGTGGATGCATTGGCGCAGAATTCCTCCCGCAAAGTCCTCTCTGTCAATGACAAGCGTGCCGCGCCCGGCCTTCGCCAAGACGGCGGGGGCGGCAAGCCC
>CACZQQ010000171.1 GCA_902783355.1 uncultured bacterium | reverse complement strand
TCCTCCGTCAAGGGGCATGGCTCCACGAGATTGAGTCTGTATTTCGGGACAACTCCCTGAGAGTCTCGTAGGGGAATGCATGTAGTTCTGGAGATCCCGAGGAGCCGTCCATGGCTTCAGACTCCAATAGACGACTAGCGCCACCACAGGGGCACCTTCCCTGGCGGCACTCCCTCCACCCACGAAAGCGTCTTGGCCTCCAGCATCTCCCTAGTGGGCTGGATGCAGTATTTCAGGCAACGCAAGACCATGAAGTTGTTTTGCCGCGTCTGGTTCTCGATGCCGAAGATGGTGTAACGGGGCAGGCCATGCCGCTTGACAGAATGCCTCTTGAGCAGGTCGTGATATGACTTCTTTGTCGTAATATGTCCAAGGTCACGGCTCTAGCAGGGTCTATGTCACACGCGTGTCGTTGCCGGAAAGGTTGTCGGTCTTGACGACAGGCTTCCCATCAAAGCAGATGAAGTTGATAACGTCCACGCATATTTCGCCGATTCCAAGATAAGCGTGGCTGAAGGAATCGACCTGGTTCATGGGGCATCTCCTTTGGCTCAAGGGAAATGGATAGCATATAGCCTAGAAGATAACCCGTTTCATCATATTGCCAGGTAAAAAGTTATATAAACCCCACGAATCCCGAAAGAAGTGCTAATCCCGTGGAATAATCGCACAAAATCCACCACGGAAAAATCGCCTGTCATGGCAGTTCCACGAGAATCGCGGCGGGGCTATAGTCGTATTTGAGGTCGCCGTGGTGGGCGACGAGGGTGTGGCCCAGGATGGAATCCATCGGCGACGCGCGGAAAGAAGCTATCTCCTTCTTCCAAGGCAATTTGGAGCCATCGCGGCCAACCCAGTCGTCATAACGGCGCGTGTAGCCGAGGGCGATGGTGCCGTCGAAGGCGGCCAGCGCCTTCAGCACCGCCGCGACTTCGTCCTCCGTCCTGAAGAGCGGGGCCTGGCGGCGTGCCAGTTGCAGGAAGGCGCGCAGGGCATACGCCGCGCACGAGACGCGGATGAGGCCATAGCGTCGTCCGTCCACCTCAATAACTTCATCGCAAGATAGTTGTGGTCGTTCTGCATAAGCCGTCTCGGAGGGCCATTCGACGATGGCGTTGGGCGACGACTTGTCCTCCGGCTGCGGATACGCCGCCTTGCCATTGACGGTGAGGCAGCGGCGGGAGGAACCGGCGGCGGGCGCCTTCAGCCCCGCCAGCGTGACTGGCGCCTGGTCGGAGAGTCGACGCCAGGCCCCGTCCTCGAAGACGACTCCCGTCGCCATGGGGTAGCGTTCATCCAGATGGAGGGCGTCGATGACGCGCTTCGCCGCCTCCAGCGAATCCGGCTCGGGCAGACGGCCGCCGAGGGCGGCGGCGACACGGCGCAGCTTCTTCCACTGCACGGCAGCGCAACAGCTTCCGAAGCCCGCGTAGGCCCTGCCGTCCACCACGGCCTGGTGGAGGCGCGAGCCGCCGTAGTAGGCGCGTTCAAAGTAGTCGGGCGGCGTCGGCGCGAGCACGACACGGAAGCCGCAGTAGGCGCGAACGGTCTGGTCGCGCCGTTCGACCTCCCGCGAAACGATGGAAGCCTCCGCCTGGCCGAGATGGCCGCCACGCCAGACGATGTATTCATCGTCGACAGGCAGTTCGGGATAGGCGGTGGCCGCCTCCGCCGCATTGTCCTCCATCTGGTAGAGGCCCAACGCATTGGGGCTCCCCGTCCTGACGGGCTGGTATGCCTGCCGTTCCGCCTCCGTGAAGGGGCGCGGCGGTGGCGGCACGCCCGTGGCGCCGCCCATCGCGGCGTACTCCCATTCGGCCTCCGTGGGCAGACGCACGGCATAGCCCTGCGGCAAGTCCCAGACGTCCTTCATGCTTTCGGTAAGCCTCCGGCAGAAGGCAAGCATGTCGTTGGCGACGAGCCCTGTCACGGGACGATCGCTGCGGCGGTCGTCCTCGCCGGAGGGCCAAGTGACATAGCGCCTGAATTGCGCCACGCTGACCTCCGTCTCCAAAATCCAATAGGGGTAGTCGATGCCCTGGACGGTGCGGGTGGCGGGCGAGCGGAAGCGGCCCGGCGGCATGAAGACGAAGTGCAGGCCGACGCCGTTTGTGAAGTCCACCGGCCTGCCATTCACCACGTTCTCTCCCGCAAAGAGCGCCTGCGTCTCCGCCTCCACGCGCGCCTTGAGCGCCGTCTGCGCCGCCGTCGGCAGGAACCACTGTCCCAGCGGCGAGGCCAGATAGGCGTGGGCGGCGCCGTTCTGCCGCATGGTCTCGGCGGAACGCTCTGCCGTTTCGGCAGGCGGCGGCTGCGCCCTGACCGCAATCTCCGACAACTGCGTTTTAAGGTTGTCTATAACATATTGGAAATCAACAAGATATGACTTTTCAAGGGCCTTTTCCGCAGTGGCAAGCGCCTCTTCCAGCGACGGCGTCTCGCCCAACGCCGCCAGCTGGATTTCCAGTGCGTCCTGCCGTTCTCGCCAAACCGCCAATTGTTCGGCACAGTCTGCCTGGAGACGCGCCTGTGCTGCATGGCGCCGAAGCGCAACCCGTCTCAATCCAAGGGTGCAGGCGACAATGCAAAGCACGGCCAGAACCGTTGCTGCAGTCCAGATACAGCATCGGCGTGCAAATCTATTATCGTAATGTACGCGCGCGCGTACGCGCGAAAGGCCATGCTGCGGCAGGGCGGCTCTCTCCAGCAGGGCGCGGAATTCGTCGCATGTCTTGCAGCGCCGCATGGGCTCCTTGTTGCACATCTGCTCCAGCGGCAGGCAGATTTGCGCCAGCGTATCGGTGGGCAGATCCGGCGGCATGGAGGGGAAGGCGCCCGCCTCCTCCCCCGTCGTCGCGCAGTAGAGGACCTTGCCGAGGGCGTAGAGGTCGCTGTTGGGCGAGGGCCGCAC
>CACZQQ010000170.1 GCA_902783355.1 uncultured bacterium | reverse complement strand
CGCCTCAGCCCCGCGCCGGCTCCGACGAGCATGGGGTGGCCCATTCTCGCCGTCGCCGGGCTTCGGCTCAAGACATAACTTACAAGCAATGGACAAATGATCCGGCTGGCACGCCGACAGGCGGCGCGGGGAGCTACCTCTGCGGGAGTTCGGCGATGGTGGCCTGGCCGGTGATGGCGTCCACCCTCAATAGATATTCGCCTCCGGCGAGGGTGAAGCGCAGTTCGGGGCCTGCGGCGGCGCCGTCGGGATAGAAGCTGAAGACGATGCCCGGAGCGTCGTCTGGCACCTCCGGCAGGTCGATCCACTCGATGGCGTCGGCGACCTTGTAGGTGTCCTCGGCGGCGAAAATGCCTGTCCTGGGCGCCTCATCTCCGACGCTTTCACTGACAAGGGCCGGCGGACGCCAGTCGTGCGTCAGGCTCTCCGTCAGCGGCTGGACGGAGAAGGCTCGTCCCTCCCCCGCCTCCAGGACGAGCATGAGGGGGCGGCCGCCGGCGCGTGCGCGCAAGGCGGTCTGCCCGAAGGCGCCATGCAATTCCAAGAGGGCCTGTTCGGCCACCATGCGGCGGGAGACGCCGCTGATGCGCGGCACCACCAGCGCCGAGAGCAGCCCGATGACGACGCAGACGACGAGCAGCTCGATGAAGGTGAAGGGGCGTCTCGCCAAAATCGTTCAGTTCCAGCAGGATATGTCTGCGTTGTAGCCCTCGCCGCCGTTGGCCTTGTCGGCGCCCAGGCTGGTGATGTCGAAGGGCATGTCGTCGGCGCCGGGGCAGGCGTAGACGAACTCGCCGTCCCATCCGTCCTTCGGCAGTTCCTTGGCGTCGAGATAGGGGCCTTCCCACTTGGCGTTGCCGGTCTTGTGGAGGAGGTCGTCCAGGCTGGCGGGGTATTCGCTGCAGTCCATGTAGAAGCGCTGGACGGCGTCCTTGAGGCTGACCAGCTGGGCCTTGGTGGTCTGCGCGCGGGCCTTGTCGAGGTTGCCGATGATGCGGGGGCCGACGAGGGCGGCGATGAGGCCGATGATGACCACCACGATCATGATTTCGATGAGGGTGAAGGCGTGGCGGACGCGGCGGCGGTTGTCGTTCTTCTTCATGGGGGTTCTCCTGTGTTAGACGGCATTCTGCATGTCCATGATGGCCATGAACATCAGCAGCACGACGAAGCCGATGCCCAAGCCCAGCAGGATGATGATGACGGGTTCGAAAAGGGAGAGGAGGCGCTTGATGGTGCTGCGCAGGTCCTCCTCGTAGCGGTCGGCGACGCGGTCCAGCATGCCCTCCACGTTGCCGGTTTCCTCGCCGACGGCGATCATGCGGAGCATGAGGGAGGGGATGAAGCGGCTGTGCCCCAGGGCGCCGGAGATCTTCTGGCCCTGGCGCAGCTCGCCCGCCACGGCGTCCAGCGACGCGCGGATCTGCAGGTTCTGGATGACGCGGTTGGCGATGGAGACGGTGCTGAGGAGATGGACGCCGGAGCGCATGAGGATGGCCATGGTCCGTGCGAAGCGGGAGAGGTTGCTGTAGAGGGAGAGGCGCTTCAGGACAGGGATGCGCAGCACGAGCGCGTCCCAGCCGCGCCGCATGGCGCCCTCCGGCTTGCGCACCTGATGCGCGATCCAGATGACGACGCCCAGCACCACAAGCGAGACCCACCAGTAGTCGTGGACGGCCTCGGAGAGCCAGACCATGAGTTCGGTCGCCTGCGACTTGACGCCGGCGCCCGCCAGCGACTTGGCGAACTTGGGGACGATGACGCCCAGGACGACGCCCAGCATGGCGATGCCGGAGCAGGCGATGAAGGCGGGATAGATGGAGCTGGAGATGATGAAGCTCTTCAGTTCGGCGGAGGAGCTCAGGAACTGGCGCAGCTGCCCCATCACCTGCGGCAGCGCGCCGGCCTCCTCGCCGGCCTCGACCACGCCTGCGTAGACGGGCGGGAAGAGGCGCCCCTGGTTGCGGATGAGCTGCGAGAAGCGGCGGCCTTCGTGGAGGCCGCGCCGCAGGTCGTTCAGAAGCCTCTGGAGCGCAGGGTTTTCCGGGTCGTCGGCCAGGATGGCCAAAGCGCGTTCCAGGGGGATCTTGGCCTCCAGGAGCGGCACGAGGCGGTCGGTGAAGTCGACGACATTGACCTTCGGGCTGAAGAACCCCTTGCGCTGCGTCTCCGCCGCGCCCTCACCCAGGAACGCCAACGGCATCTGCCCGCGGCGCTGGAGACGGCGCGCGGCGTCCTGCTGGGAATCGGCCTCCACCATGACCACGCTGGTCTGGCCGGAGGCGCTGCTGACTTTGTAGCGGTAAAGCGGCATGGGGACTCTTCAGGGGCTTGCGGTTTTCCTGCGAAACGGGCGGCCGCGTGGAATTATTGCCCTACTCCCATTCGATGGTGGCCGGCGGCTTGGGCGTGCAGTCGAAGACCACGCGGGAGACGCCCTCCACCTCGGCGGGAATGCGGCAGGCGACCTTGAAGATGAGTTCCCACGGCAGCTGGACCGACTGCGCGGTCACGGCGTCCACCGTGTTGATGGAGCGCAGCGCGATGGTGTAGCCGTAGTGGCGCTGGCCGTTGAGCATGCCGACCGACTTGACGGGCAGGAAGACGGCGAATGACTGCCAAGTCTTTGCGTACCAACCAGATGCACGCAACTCCTCCGTGAAGATGGCGTCCGCCTCCCGCAGCATCCGCAGATATTCGCGCTTGATTTCGCCGACGCATCGCACGCCCAGCGAAGGGCCCGGGAAGGGTTGGCGGTCGATCATGATCTCCGGCAGGCCCAGCCGGCGGCCGACCTCGCGCACCTCGTCCTTGAAGAGGCGCGCCAGCGGCTCCACCAGCTCGAACTTCAGG
>CACZQQ010000169.1 GCA_902783355.1 uncultured bacterium | reverse complement strand
CGGCGGTCTCGCGCTTCAGGACATGGCGGCGCAGCGTCTCCTCCCGGAGGCCGATGGTGGAGGTGAAGCGGAAGATGGCCTGCACCATCCTCTCCCTGTCCGACGGGCGGCAAATCACGCTGAAGAGCGTGCCCGGGCGGCTCTTCTTCATGCCGATGGGAACCGTATAGACGTCCAGCGCGCCCTCCGCCAGCAGCCGCTCCATCGCGAAGCCGAGCTCCTCCGCCGTCATGTCGTCGACGTTGCACGACAGCCGTAGGACGCTCTCCGGTTCCTCCTCCGTCTCTCCGAGCAGGGCGCGCAGGCAGTTCGCGGCGGGGAAGTCCTTCGTCCCCATGCCGTAGCCGATGGCCTCAACGCGCATGGGCGGCATTTCGCCGAAGCGGGTCGCGAAATGGCGCAGCAGCGCGGCGCCCGTGGGCGTGCAAAGCTCGCCTTGGATGGCGCCGCCGTAGATGGGGACGCCCTGTAGGAGGAGAGCGGTCGCGGGGGCCGGCACGGGCAGGATGCCGTGGGCGCAGCGCACTTGGCCGCAACCGACATGAATGGATGACGCAACTACTTGCGCAGGAGAGAGTTGCCGCATAAGAAGACAAACCGCCGCAATGTCCGCCAGCGCGTCCAATGTCCCTACCTCGTGGAAGTGGATTTCCGTGACGGGCTTCTGGTGGACTTGGCTCTCCGCCTCCGCGATCAGCCTGTAGACCGCCATGACGTCCTGCCTGACGGCCTCCGGCAGCGCCAGATGGTCCATGACGAGATGCTCGATGTCGTGCATGGAGCTGTGGTGGTGGCCGTGTTCGTGGTGATGTTCATGAGCGTGTTCGTGGTCATGCTCGTGCTCATGGTGGTGATGGTGCGTCTCGTCGCCTTCGACCTCGCCGTCCACGTCGACGATGACACGGGTGCCGCCGATGCCGCATTTCATGGCGTTCTCCCGCCTGAAGGTGACCTTCGGGATGCCGATGGCGTTGAGCGCGTCGACCTGCGCATCGGGATTCGGGAAGAGTTCCAGCAGGGCGGCGGTCAGCATGTCGCCGGCCGCGCCCATGCCGCAGTCCAGATACAACGTCCTCATTTCTTCGCCTCGATATGGTTGATGCGGCTGGCCAGATAGCCTGCGCCGAAGCCGTTGTCGATGTTCACGACGGAGACGCCGCTGGCGCAGGAGTTCAGCATGGAGAGCAGGGCGGAGAGCCCCTGGAAGGAGGCGCCGTAGCCGACGCTGGTCGGGACGGCGACCACGGGGCAGTCTACGAGGCCGCCGATCACGCTCGCCAAGGCGCCTTCCATGCCCGCGATGGCGATGACGACGGTCGCCGCCATCAGCTCCTCCTTGTGGGAGAGAAGGCGGTGCAGGCCCGCGACGCCGACGTCATACAGGCGCACGGTCGCGTTGCCGTAGAACTCGGCGGTGACGGCCGCCTCCTCCGCCACGGGCAGGTCGCTTGTGCCGCCTGTCGCGACGACGATGGTGCCGATGCCGTCGGGCTCGGGCATCCCGCCGACGACGCCGAGGCGGGCCGTCTCATGATAGGCGAGGGGGCATTGGCCCGACAGCTCCTGCGCCGCCTGCGGCGAGAGCCGCGTGACGAGAATGCGCTCCTGCCCGTGGCGGCGCATGGCCTCGACGATGCCGGCGATCTGCGCGACGGTCTTGCCCGCGCCGTAGATGACTTCATGGGCGCCCTGGCGGATGCCGCGGTGAAGGTCGACCTTCGCATAGCCGAGGTCTTCGTAGGGCGCCGCCTTCAGGCGCAGCAGCGCCTCCTCCACGGAGAGGCTACCGTCGCGGACGGATTCCAGAAGGGTTTTGACCTCCGTCTTCATCCAAGGGTCAGTTCGCCTTCGGGCACAGCGCCGACTTCAGGACGCCCTTCGGGTCCTTGACCAGCAGGACGGCCAGCCAGATGACGAGGCCCAAGGCCACCACGGAGAGGCCGAGGTAGGAATCGTTCAGCATGTCCGCCGCCGACGGCGTGAAATACGCCTCGTGCAGTTCCGCGTACTCGAAGATGGCGTCCACGAACCACATGAGGGAGGCGCCCCAGTACATCAAGCTGAGGGCGCCCAGCTTCATCTCCCTGCGGGAGGTGCTCTGGTACCAGACGATGGTGCTGATGACGGCGGCGAAGACGGTGATGAGCAGGGTCATGGCAGCCTCCTGTCTATTCCTGCGCGGCCATGGAGGCCTGCGCGCGCTTCTCGATCAGGCTGGACACGGCGACCATCGCCAGCCAGACGACGGTGACCAGGGCGGCCATCGTGACGCCGACCGTCGACATCTCGTGCAGCATTTCGGAGGTGCTTTCCGGGCTCTCCGCGGCCGTCAGGAAGGGGAACCACGGCACGACCTCCCCGTGCCAGACGTGCTCGAAGGCCAGCAGGGCGGAGCCGCCCCACAGCATGTTGTTCAGCCACTGCAACTTGCGCGAAAACGGATTCTTCGCCTTGGAGGACTGCTCCTTCTTGGCAAGCACCTTCTGCACAATCGTCGTCACGACGGCTTCCGCCACCGGTACAGCAAAACAGGCCATTCTCTTCTCCTTGGTTGCCGGATGTTGTCAGACTTGGACCCCCACGCCCTGTGAGGATTGCAGATAAGATAATGGCGCAATGGCGTTTCGCATAGCGGCGACGAAAAAAAGTGCGCAGGGCCCTTGCAATAATAATGCGCCGCGTTATAGTATGCAAGACGCCAATCCACAACATCACACCGTTTTGTTAAAATGATCAAGAATTTTGCTGACAAAGAGACCCAGAAGATTTACATCGGCGAGTGCTCACGCAAGTTGCCAGAGAACATACAGGTAGGTGCCCGAAGAAAACTGAAAATGGTAAACAACGCTACCGCGCCTGAAGATTTGCGCAAGCCGCCAGGCAATCACTTTGAAGCATTGGAGGGACGGCAAGGCTTCTACAGCATTCGCATCAATGACCAATGGCGTGTCACATTTTCATGGAACGACGGGGCTGATAATGTCAAAATAGAGGATTACCATTGAAGGGGGTTGCAATCATGGCTAACGAAGACAAATATCTGCCGCCGGTCCATCCTGGCGAGGTTCTGCTGGCCGAGTTTCTGGAGCCGCTGGGCATGTCGCAGAACCGCCTGGCGCGTGAGATTGGCGTGCCGCCGCGCCGGATCAACGAGATCGTATTGGGCAAGCGCGCCGTCACCGCCGACACGGCGATGCGTCTGTCGCGGTTCTTTGGAACGACCGCGCAATTTTGGCTTGGGCTGCAGGCGGAGTATGAACTGGGTTGCATCCGCTACGAGGAGCTGACCAAGGAGACAGACCGCTTCGCCTTCATCAAGAAATACATCCCTTCGGCCGCAATGCTCTAGCCATCAGCGCACGGTCCGCGTGCCGCGGTACCACTCCCAATAGGCCTTCAGGAACATCACCTGGCGGCGGTGGGACTCGCGGCAGAGGTGGCCGTTCTGCAGGGCGCACCAGCCGTCGACGACGCCCTCGTCCAGCATGGGCGAGATGCGTTCGCACTGCAGTTCCAGCTGGTCCATGGGCTGCGCCGCATTGTCGCCCAGATCTCCGTAGGCGTTCAGGAAGAGACCCTGTATAACTCGTTTATTTGGATAGAGTTGGCGCATTTCGCGTATCTCTTTCTCATAGAGGGAGTTCCAGAAGTCATTTGTGGAGTTCCACGCCCATGTGGTCATGCCGTCGAAATCCTCTTGGAAGGGGATGAGCTGGCCGGGGGCCTGCGTCACATGGTAGTGCACCACGTAGAGCATGAGGGAGGGGTCGTCCGCCTTCAGGACGGCGTTGACCTCGTGCAGCTCGTCGGGCGTCATGTCGCGGCTGGGGCCTTCCACGTGCAGGAAGTCGTCGATGATGGCCCCCTTGATGTTGGGGTAACGCTTTGCCAGCGCCGCCACCCGCGCGGCGGCCTCCTTGTAGAGCATCCTCCAGCCGCCTTTGCCCGGGCCGTTGGTCTCGATGTGCGTCAGGCCGCAGATGACGGAGGGGAACTCCTTCAGCAGTTCCATGTGGCGGTCGTTGAAGGCGTCCAGGTCGTGCAGGCCGTTCATCCAGAAGACGCCGTCGCAGCCCAGATAGTGCGCGGCGGTCTCCAGGCTGCAGCGCGTCTCGCCAGGCACGAAGAACGCCGTGCCCGGAATGGTCTCCAGCGTGTAGCCCCACAGCCAAAACTTGCTCTCCATGCTCTCCATCGTCGTCTCCCGTGTCGAATTGTCCTCTGTTCCATATATTATAATCCAGCGGAAGAGTTTTGCAAGGCGACGGCAGAATTCGCGTTTACGTTTATTTTATGTCATTATGACCGCACGCAAGCAAACCAACGCAGTCGAACAGGCCTACGACGCCGTCCGCAACTACATCATCAAGAACCGCCTGACGGTCGGCGACGTCCTGCCGCCGGAGATCGCCTTCGCGCAGCAGCTGGGTGTCAGCCGCTCCATGTTGCGGGAGGCGCTGGGCCGTTTCCGCGTCCTGGGCATCATCGAATCGCGGCAGAAGGTCGGCCCCATCATCCGGCGGCTCTTCCCCGAGGACCCCTACCGCTCCTTCTTCCCCTTCCTTCAGCAGCAGGGGCCGATGGTCGCCGCCAAGCTGGGCGAGCTGCGCACATGCCTCGAACTGGGGGCCGTCAGCGTGATGGCGCGCAACCGGACGGAGGAGGATCTGAAGAAGCTGAGGCGCCTCCTGAATGCGTTCGGCAGCGACGCCGTGTTGGCCAATGAGCCGCGCCGCCGCCTGGAGGCGCAGTTCCACAGCGCCCTCCTGCTGGCCACCCACAACGAATATATCGCCAGCCTGATTCCCCTGATCACGCACTTCCTCTTCATACGGCCTAACGACTCGGATACGCTCACGCGGGAGGAGCGCGACGACTATATCCGCATCCACAGGGAGATTATCGAGGCGCTGGAGAAGCGCGACACGGCGGAGCTCAAGCGCGTGATGACAATGCACACGGAGAACTACCTGTCCATCCTCTACGAGGCCATGGACGCGGCGGGCGACGCATAGGCGCGGGGGGGCCGCACGGCCGCACGGCCCTCCTGCGGCTTCAGAAGAAGCTTTCGCAGAAGGCGGCTTCGGAGCAGGCGGCCTCCGCCAGCGCGAGGAACTCCGTGCCCCGCTGGTTGCCCCAGCTGTAGCACATCAGCAGCCGGCCGCCGCAGTCGCACATGTCCAGGTCGGAGACGTTGATGTGGACGGCGCTGGCGATGTGCAGCAGCTGCGCCGGCGTGAAGAAGGTGGCGGCGCGCGGCAGGATCATCCTGTCGTCCTGACTGCGCTCCATGACGGTGCGGCGGCCCCATTCCCAGTTCTTCAGGTCGCTCGAGCGCGCGACGACGGTGATGAAGCCCTCCTCGTAGCTGCCCTCCAGGTGGAAGAAGTAGAAGAAGCCGTTGTGGAAGCGGAGCAGGGGGGCTCCCGTGTAGATGTCGCGCCCGAAGACGGCCTCGGGGATGAGGCGCCACGTCTTCAGGTCCGTCGATTCCGCGAAGAACATGGTGAAGGCGACATTCACGAGTTCCTTCGGCTTGCCCAGCTCGAAGGCCATCACGTAGCGCCCGTCCGCCTCGCAGACGGAGGTGTTGTAGCCCTCCCACGCGGGGTCTTCGAGGATGACGCGCGGCTCGGTCCAATGCACCATGTCGTCGGACTCCAGTTCGTAGAAGCGGCTCTTCCCCCAGTCCTCGACGGCGGTGACGACGATGTGGTCGTCCTTGACGAAGGCGTTGCCCAGGTGGAGGCCGAAGCCGAAGGGGGCGGAGAAGGTCTTCATGTCCGTCATGTCGCGGAAGCGGAAGTGGGAGACGGGGCGGCCGTCCCTGTAGATGGTCGACTTGCGGTTGCGGATGTATTCCATCAGGTAGGGCTTGCCCTTGAAGATGACGGGATTGGCCTCGGCGATGTCCAAATCAAAGGTGCCGAGGCGTCTGAGGACGGTGTTCTGTGCTGTCATGGCGTGTCACTCCGTGGATGGGGTTGTAGTTCGGCGGGCGATGACGATATTATAAACGCCGCCGTTCGTTTTTCCTGTTTGCGCAATCCACTGAAGTATTATTGTGAACGCCGCCGCACGGAGGGCCTGGATGTGCATTGCGGCGATGCCGCAGACGGCGTCTCGCGGGGACTGCCTGTGGGGGGCTTGGATGTGCATTGCGGCGAACGCCGCAGACGGCGTCTCGCGGGAGCTGCGGGGTTCTCTGCGTGCGCGTGTTCTTGCGGCGAACGCCGCAGACGGCGTCTCGCGGGAGGCAGTCCTGCGGGGGCGTGGATGTGCATTGCGGCGGATGCCGCAGACGGCGTCTCGCGGGGTCTGCCCTGCGGGGGGCCTGGATGTGCATTGCGGCGAACGCTGCAGACGGCGTCTCGCGGGGGTTTGCCCTGCAGGGG
>CACZQQ010000168.1 GCA_902783355.1 uncultured bacterium | reverse complement strand
GATTCGGATATTCGCGGTAGTATTGGACGGCCAGCCAGCCCATGGAGCCCAGATGCAGATGCTCGGCGAGCACGCCCGGCTTGGCGGCCGACTGGAGGCAGGGCTTGTCGTCCACGGTCAGCGCGGTGCCGTCGGCACCCCATTTGAGCACAAAGCGGTGCATCGCGCCCTTTGCCAGCGGGACGGGGGCCGCGCTGACGACGGCGACGTCGCCCAGCTGGAGGCGGAGGCGTCCGTCGGGCAACTGGCAGAGCGCCAGGCCGGGCTGCTGTTCGTCCAGGAACTGCTCCAGCGTCTTGCAGCGGCGGTAGCTCTCGTAGAGGGGGGATCCGCCGGAGAAGCGCTTCTTGTCCCAGAAGTTGCTGGAAATGAGCGTCCTGCCGGGCTGCGGGACGGTGTCGTCCGCGGCGGCGAAGTAGAATTCGACGGCGCCCGCCTCGGCCTGGATGTAGTCGGCGGTCTTCAGGGCGAGATAGTCCAGCGAGGTCTCTGGCATGACCTTCAGCGCCTTGCCGGCTTCCGTGTCGGCGAACTGCAGATGGTTGTCATTCGGCTTGGGCGCCACGTGGATCTCCTCCGAGAAGGCATCGTTGCCCTTGTTGAGGAAGAGGGAGAAGTAGCCCATGCGCCAGTTGTGCTCGTCGTTGAGGAGGATGTCGAGGCGGCCGTCGCCGTCGAAGTCATAGACGCACTGCTGCGCGTAGGCGGCGCCGTATTCGGTGTTGTCGGGGCAGCCGAAGCGCTGGGCGCCCGGCTTGGCCAGCGGGATGGGGGGGAACGCCTTGAAGAGGCCGTCCTCGAAACGGAGGCGCGTGAGGGAATTGCCGTTGAATTGGCAGAACTCCAGCTTGCCGTCGTTGTCCAGGTCCTTGATGCTGAAGCTGGCCAGGCCCGCATAGCGGTCGGTGAGCTCCAGCTGCTTCTCCAGGATGCCGCCCAGGCCGACGGCCTTGTCGGCCACCACGAGCTCCTTCCCCTGCCGCTGGCCGGGATAGTAGAAGGCGGCCGTGCGGTTGAAGAGGTCGGGCACGCCGTCCGCGTTGAAGTCGCTCCACGCCACATTCGGGAAGTAGAAGTCGTTGCGGACGGGATTGCCGTTCGCATGCCGCAGCTGCACGGGCGCCGCGAAGGAGAACTTCTGGGCCGTCCCCCTGTTGTAGCAGATATAGAAGAAGGGCGGGATCGAGACGGTCAGGTCGATGAGGCCGTCCTTGTCCAGGTCGTCAAGCGTGACGTAGGGGCGCGTGGCGTCCAGCGAACGGGTGGGTTCGGTGGTGTCGGGCAGCCCGAGGGAGAGAACCTGCGGCGGCCCGAAGCGCGGCACGCCGTCCGCATTCAGCCCAAGCCCCTTATTATATTGTACAAGCACTTTGGGGTTGTCGAGGCGCGCGCCCACCGCGTCCGCCAGCCCGTCGCCGTCCAGGTCGGCGTAGGCGTAGCGGAGGTTGCTGACGAGGCTCTTGACGGGGACGGGGGAGGCGAAGTCGACGCCGCCGGCGCCCATGGAGCGGTTGTGCAGGAAGAGGGGGATCATGTTGCCGGCGCGCTGCATGAAGAGGTCAAGCTTGCCGTCGCCGTCCATGTCCACACTGTCGGCGAGGGAGAAGGCGAGGCCGTGGTGGGCCGAGGTGCCAATGGGCTCGTCGTAGGGGTCGAGGGCGCGGTAGTGGGCGGCCTCCATGTAGCGCGGCTTGTCAGGCGTCCCCATGTTGCGCCAGATGTGGGCGAAGTCGGTCCAGCGGCCCGCCAGCAGGGCGTCCTGCCCGACGCCGAGGATGTCGCGGAAGCGCACGTTCCAGAGGTTGTGGGGCAGGGCGGTCTTGGCGATGGTGCCGGTCATCAGCTGTTCGCCGGAGCCGACGATGCGGTTGAGGGAGGGGGCCGTCTCGGCGGCCTTCGCGCCGCGCGGGATGGAGATCGTGTATTCGGTGCAGCCTTCGCGCAGCGTCCAGCAGAGGCGGGCGCGGTCGGGCGTCAGCGGCACCAGCGTGGAGGTTATGGTTCCCGCGGGGATGCTGACGATCGCGAAGATGTGCGAAAGCGTGTCGCCGCAGGCCTCCTCCAGCAGGGCGAAATGCAGCGGGAACTCGACGGGTACGCCAGCCTTGGCAGCCCCTTCCACCTGGACGCGCAGCGTCAGCATGTCCCTATTTGCATCTTCTAGAACGGCAGATAGATATGGTTCAACATGCGCCTGGAGGTAGGCGGCCTCCTGGTCGAATCCGTCGCCTTTCAGAAGGGCGCGAAGCCCCTCGACGCGCTCGCCCCAATATTTCTTGACGGCGCGGGCGACCGGGCTGCCGCCCGCCACCGCCGCATCGTAGGCCTTGAGGAAAGCGGCGGCGCGGTCGCGGCGCACCTGCCGCGCGGCCGACGAGGTGGCCTCCATCTCCTCGGAGACGAAGGAGACCTCGCGGATGGAGACGCAGAACTGTTCGGGGGGGATTGCCGGCTTGTTGGGGGAGTCCATCCGGAAGCCCTTGTCATGGGTGGCCAGCAGGTCGACGCGGATGGCGTCCGTCAGCATGGCGGGGAAGGGGACGTCCACGAAGAACTCCTCGCCCACCTGCGGGTCGCGCGGCAGGGCGACGGGCGTCGGCAGCAGCGCCTGCCATGTGCCCCTTCCCTGCAGCCGCCCGTAGAGGCGGATGCTGCTGGGGCCGGATTCGGTACTGGGGTTTCCTGCGAATATCCGCAGGCCCGGATGGATGCGCAGCATCTTCACGTGTTCGGCGTGGTCGAAGGTGAAGATGAGCTGCGGCGTGCCGCCGATGGTGCCGTTCCAGGCGGAGTTGTCCTTGGCGATGCCATCGTGCAACTGCGGGATTTCCTGTCCGTTGTAGGTGGCGGAGGCGATGGTCAGCGCCTTCAGCGGCAGGATGGCCGCGGTCAGGGCGAGAAGCAGGCCGGTCAGTTGGAGTGTCTTCTTCATGGTCGCTGGCAGGTTGGGTTAAGGAAGGGAGGCACGGGAGGCCCATGGGCCGACAAAAACGTACTATGGCCGTTCTTGCGCAAATTGCAAGTCAGGTATCCGATGGAATCGTTGAATATCTTGGCCGCTGTCGCCTGTCGCCCGTCGCCTGTCGCTTGTCATGAAACCGAAAAAGCGCGCGGCCGCGCTTTTCGGTTTCCCCTGAACAGATGCGGTTATCTTTTTCGGGCGCGGCCGCTCTTGACCGCCAGGACGATATGGTGCGGCGGGTCTTCCGGCGTCAGGGAGAGGACGACGTCGTCCACCATCTGGAAGCCGTAGGCGGGGCAGGCGCGTTCGAAGTGCGGCGCCTCCTCTTCGGGCCAGCTGGGCCCCTTCATGAGGACGAAGACGCCGCCCGTGGCCAGAAGCGCCGCCGCGTCGGGCAGCAGGTCGGCGCCGCGGCCGACGGCGCGCGCGGTGACGATGGCGGCGTGGTGCACAAGATCGGCCCGCGCCTGTCCGATCTCGCGGCCGCGGCAGGCGACCGCGACGCCCTTGCCCGTGCGTGGAATCAAGGGGATTGCCGCATTGAGGAACTGCACCTTCTTGTGGCGCGCGTCCACCAGCAGGAAATTCTGCCGCGTTAGCCATGCCATGAGCGGGAGGCCCGGATAGCCGCCGCCGGAGCCCAAATCGGCGATGGTGTCGCCCGGCTCGACCATGCCCGCGATGGTCTCATAGACGGAGAGCGAGTCCAGCAGCTGGAACTTGAGGTAGTCGGCGGGCGTCGTCAGCCGCGTCAGGTTCAGCCATGCGTTGACGCCCAGCAGATGGCTGTAGAGGGCCTCGGCGGTGGCGCGGTGCGCCTCCGGCTCGGGAATGTTCAGGGCCTCGCAGCGCTGGCAGAAGAGCGCCCACTCGTCGTCTGGAAACTTGACAAGAGGATACTTTTCAGGGAGGAAGTCCTCTGGGGAGCGGTCGTTTTGGGGCGTTGTCGGCTGGCTTGTCATTGTCAGATGGACTCCCCTGCGGTGGGCGAGTGGGTGAGCAGTTCGGTGTCGGCGTTCTTTTCCATAAAATAATTCACCGCCCATTCATCGGGGAAGAGAAGGCATGGCATTTCTTCGTTGTCGAGGGCGAAGCGGACATTGCTGCCGAGATAGGCGCCGCTGAACTTCTCCTGGTCGGCGGTGTTGGCCAGCCAGCGCACCTGCGTGTAGGGCGTCGGCTCCAGACGGATCTCCGCATTGTATTCGGTCTCCAGGCGGTGCTTGACCACCTCGAACTGCAGCTGGCCGACCGCGCCCAGAAGCGGGACGCGCTGCACATCGCTTTGCAGATGAAAGACTTGGATGGCGCCCTCGTTGAGCAGCTGGTCAAGCCCCTCGCGGAACTGCTTGTATTTGGAGGGGGCCGTGTTGCGCAGATAGCAGAAGACTTCGGGGGCGAAGCGCGGGATTTCGTTGTAGACGAGATTGGGAATGGCGGTCAGCGTGTCGCCGATGCGGAAGTTGCCGTGGGAGACGAGGCCCACGATGTCGCCCGGATAGGCGGATTCCACCGATTCGCGCTCCTGCCCGAAGAGCTTCTGGGGGTAGGAGAGGCGCAGGGGGCGGCCGCCGCGCGGGTTGGGCACGCTCATGTCCTTCACGAATTCGCCGGAGCAGACGCGCACGAAGGAGATGGCGTCGCGGTGGTTGGGGTCCATGTTGGCCTGGATCTTGAAGACGAAGCCGGAGAACTCCTCGCGGTCGGGCTGCACTTCGCCGACGGAGGACTTGCGGGGCTGCGGCGGCAAGGCGTGGTCCACGAAGTAGTCCAGCAGGAGCTGCACGCCGAAGTTGTTGATTCCGGAGCCGAAGAAGACGGGCGTCTCCTGTCCCGCGCGCAGCGCCTCGTCGTCGATTGCGTCGCCTGTCATGGAGACCAGCTCCAGCTGCTCGCGCCACTCCGCCAGCATCTTGGGGTGCATGAGGTCGGCGAGGCGCGGATCGTCCGGCCCCGTGGTCTTTTCGGCGGCCTTCGCGGCCCCCTTGGCCTGGTTGGTGAAGAGGTGCAGCTCGTTGGTGAAGCGGTCGTAGACGCCCTTGAAGTCGGGCCCGTCGCCCAGCGGCCACGTGACGGGAATCGTGCGGATGCCCAGCACCTTCTCCACCTCGTCGATCAAGTCCAGCGGATTGCGCGCCGGGCGGTCCATCTTGTTCATGAAGGTGAAGATGGGGATTCCGCGCATCTTGCATATCTCGAACAATTTGCGTGTGCGCTCCTCGATGCCCTTGCCTGCGTCGATGACCATGATGACCGAATCGACGGCGGTCAGGACGCGGTAGGTGTCTTCGCAGAAGTCGCGGTGGCCGGGCGTGTCCAGCAGGTTGATGCAGAAGCCGCGGTATTCGAACTGGAGGACGGTGGAGGAGATGGAGATGCCGCGCTCGCGCTCAAGCTCCATCCAGTCGGAGGTCGTATTCCGCTGGTCCTTCTTGGCGCGGACGGAGCCGGCCGCCTGCAGGGCGCCTCCGTAGAGCAGCAGCTTCTCGGTGAGGGTCGTCTTGCCCGCGTCGGGGTGCGAGATGATGGCGAAGGTGCGCCGGCGCGCGATTTCGGCATGGAAGGTGTCGGTGGACATGGCTATATTATAACATGTTTAAAGCAAAGGTTTTAGGAATTGTCCTGTGAAGGAGCGCCTGTTGCGGGCGACCTGCTCGGGCGTCCCCTGCGCGATGAGGCGGCCGCCGTCGGCGCCGCCCTCCGGCCCCAGGTCGAGAATCCAGTCGGCGGTCTTGATGACGTCCAGGTTGTGCTCGATGACAAGGACCGTGTTGCCTAGGTCGCGCAATTCGAAGAGGACCTTCAGAAGTTGTTCGATGTCAGCCAGATGGAGGCCCGTTGTCGGTTCGTCGAGGATGTAGAGGGTGTGGCCGTGGGGCTTGCGGGAGAGTTCGGTGGCCAGCTTGACGCGCTGCGCCTCGCCGCCGGAGAGGGTCGTGGCGGGCTGCCCCAGATGGATGTAGCCCAGGCCCACCGCCTTCAGCGTCTTCAGCTTGTTGTGGAGGCGCGGCAGGTCGCCGAAGAAGTCGCAGGCCTCGTCCACCGTCATGTCGAGCACGTCGGCGATGTTGCGCCCCTTGAAGCGGACGTTCAGGGTCTCGCTGTTGTAGCGGAGGCCGTGGCACTCCTCGCAGGGCACGTAG
>CACZQQ010000167.1 GCA_902783355.1 uncultured bacterium | reverse complement strand
GGGCTTTCCAACCTGAGCGGGCGCCATTTGGCGCCCGCAGTCGCGGCGCAAGAAAACCGCAGTCCGCGCCCGCAGTCGCGGCGCAAGAAAACCGCAGTCCGCGCCCGCCGCCGCGGCAGATTGCGCAGACCAACCTGAGCGGGCGCCACTTTGGCGGCCGCCGCCGAAACAGATTGCGCAGACCAACCTGAGCGGGCGCCACTTTGGCGGCCGCCGCCGTGGCGCAGGGCGGGCTTCAGCGAAAAAAACCGCAGTCGGTCTTATATTAAGACAGATTACCGCACCATGGCAGCAACACGTGGGGATGAGCAAATGAAGATTTCCGAACTGCTGACACCCGCCCTGATCAAACTGGATTTGGCCAGCCAGGACAAGGACGAGCTCTTTGAGGAGATGGTCCAGATATTCGTGGGCACGGGCCAGATAACCGATCGAGCGGCGGCCGTGCGCATCCTGCAGGAGCGCGAGGCGAAGATGTCCACGGGCGTCGGGAACGGGATCGGCATCCCGCACGGCAAGCTGCCGGAGGCGAAGCAGTCGCTTCTGGCCCTGGGCGTCAGCCGCCAGGGCATCGACTATGACGCGCTGGACGGGGAGCCTGTCCACATCGTGCTTGTCATCTTCGCGCAGCCGGACAATCCGGGGCAGCACATCGAGCTGCTGGCGGAGATATCGCGCCTTTTCGGCGTTCCGGGCTTCAACGAGCGCATCCTCGCGGCAGCCACCCCGCAGGAGGTGCTGGACATCATCAAGTCCGAGGAGTAGAGCCTCTTATGGATGACCTGCTTCAGCGCCTGCTGGCAGTCGACAGGCAAGGGGATTCCGCCGTGAAGGCGGCCGAGGAGAAGGCCGTCCAGCTGCGCGAGGCATCGGCCGCCCGCATCGCGGCCCTGAACGCGGCGTTCTCCAAGGAGCTTTCGGCGGAGTGCGCCGCCTTGGAGGCCGCCGCCGTGGAGGAGGCTGAACGCCAGCGGGACAAGGAGCTTGCGGCCGCAAAGGCGGAGCTGTCCTCCCGTCGCGCCCGCCTGGAGGCGGCCCTCTCTCCGCGGAGGCCCGCCTTCCTGGAGGCGCTTCTGGGGCTGGAGGGCGGCAGGCGCCGTCCTGTGAAAAGCCAGTAGATGTTCAGCAGCAACTCCCCAACCGACATGGATTTTCTCTTCGCCCGCCTGCATGGCTGGTGGGCGGTCAGCGCGCAGGGCGAGGCCCTGGAGGCCCTTGCCAGAAGCGCCACCGTCGAGAATTTCCTCCATGAACTGCAGGCGCGCGGCATCCTGACCGTCCGCGACACCGCCCACGTGAACTTTGAGATACGCGTGCGCCAGTACACGCGCCTGTCGACGCTGGCGCAGGAGGCGGGCGGCGCCGCCCCCTACATCTTGGCCTGCCGCGAGACCCTGACGGCGGACAACCTGAAGACGCTCATCAACTACCGCTTCTTTCCGGAGCGCGTCGGCCATATCGGCGACATGCTGGTGCCCTATCCGGAGAGCGGCGCGACCTCCGGCATCCTGGAGGCGGTGATGGCCGCCACGGACACGGCGCAGTTCCTGCGCCTGCTGCCCCGCCAGATGGCCTCCCTGCCGGGCCTGGCGGAGATCGTGCGGCAGCTGGACAAGGACCGCGAGCTGGTGAAGGCGGAGACCGCCATCGACGCCATCCTGAACCGGCGGATCCTGGCGGCCATCGAGACGCTGCCGTCCGCCATGCGGCAGGTCGCCCGCGCCCTGCATGGGACCTGCGCGGACTGCCTGAACACGACGACCCTCCTGCGCAACCAGCACTTCTACCACCTCTCCCCCGAGGAGCTGGCCCCCTTCTGGATGGAAGGCGGCACGCGCCTCCCGAGGAAGGCATGGGAGCATCTGGCGTCGGTTTCGGAGGGGGCGCCGGAGGCGCTTCTGCAACGGCTGCCCACCGCCATGCAGCGCCTCCTGGAGGGGGATTCCGCCTCCTCCGCCGCCGTGGACGTGCCCGCGCTGGAGAACCGGATGCGCCGCAGCGTGCACGCCATGGCGCGGCGCCATTTCTACAATGCCGTCTCGCCCGCCGAGGCGCTGCCCGCCTACATCTGCCTGCTCGAGGACGAGACGACCAACCTGCGGCGTCTGCACGAGGCGTTCCGCTTCGGCATGCCTGCCCCCGAGATCGACGCCATGCTGATTGCCTGAGGAGCCCGCCATGTTTCTACCCAACAAAATGTCGAAGGTGAACATACTGGTGTTCAGCAAACATCTGGGTGCGCTTACCGAAGCCATCGGCAAATCAGGCCTCCTGCATCTGACGAACGCCTCGGGCGAATCCAAGTTCAGGCTGCTGAACCAGATGGACACCGGGCGCGACGTGAAGGCCATTGAGCAGCAGCTCAACCGCTGCGGCGTCCTGCTGGAGGCGCTTGGCATCGACGAGGGCACGCAGCCGCCGGAGATCAGCCGTCTCGCCCCGGAGGAGATCGACGAACTTTTCGAGAAGGTGGACAGGCTCTACCGCGAGCGCACCGCCGAGGTCAGCCGGCTGGTGGAGGAGCGCGCCGGCGTGCAGCGCAGCAGCGCCTCCCTCTCCCTCTTCCCCTTCCAGGACCTGAAGGCGGAATCCCTCCGCAACCTCTCCCAGCTCCATGTCGAAATAGGCGAACTTTCGGAGGAGAGCTTCCTGCGTGCGCGCCAGATCCTTCAGGACGAGGCGATTCTGGTGCGCTCCGAAGGGAACCCGCGCCAGGCCATGGTGCTGACGAGCCGCAAGAAGCGCTTTGCGGTGGACGATATTCTGGACAAGTTCAACTTCCGCCGCCAGGAGCTGCCCGAGCTGGAGAGCGGGTCGGTGGCCGAGAAGCGCGTGGCCCTCAAGGGCCATCTGGAGGAACTCCACCACCAGCTCAACGAGGCGAAGATGGGCGTCGTCGCCCTGGGGGACGAATACGGCGGCCTCCTGCTGGCCATCCGCAAGCAGCTCCACGGCCTGCTGGCCATCCGGCAGGCCCAGGGCTTCTTCGGAAAGTCGCGGCAGCTCTTCTGCATCTCCGGCTGGCTGCCGACGCAGGACCTCCCCAGGCTTCAGCGCATCGTGGACGCCGGCACGGAATCCACGGGCATCGTGGAGGCGCTGGACGCCGACAGCGCCGAACTGACGGAGGAGGAGCGCGCCGACGTCCCCGTCCAGCTCAGCCCCTCCCCCTTCGTCAAGCCCTTCCAGATGCTGGTGGCCAACTACGGCCTGCCCAACTACCACGAACTGGACCCCTCCCTCTTCTTCGGCCTCACCTTCGTCATCATGTTCGGCTACATGTTCGGGGACGTGGGGCAGGGCGCGGTGCTGGCCCTGGCGGGCGGCTGGCTGCGCTTCTCCGGGCGCTTCTCCGACGAGCTCAAGTCCGCCGGCTCCCTTCTGCTCTACTGCGGCGCCAGCGCCGTCGTCTTCGGCCTCCTCTACGGCAGCGTCTTCGGCAGCGAGGACATCCTGCCGCACCTGTGGCTTTCGCCCCTGGCCACCAGCGACATCTTCCGGCTCCTGAAGACCGCCGTCTGCATCGGCGTCGTCTTCCTGTCCGTTGCCCTTATCATCAATATCGTCAACCATTTCCGTGCAAGACGCTATCTGGAGGGGACCTTCGACAAGTACGGGCTGGCCGGCGTCGTCTTCTACTGGGCCTGCCTGGCGGCCGCCCTCCATGCGGCCTTCACGGGCCGCGTCGCCCCGTGGCAGTGGGCGCTCATCGTCACGCCGCTGGTCCTCCTCTTCCTCCACCGCCCCGTGCTGAACCTGCTGCGCGACCACAGCGTGGGCGGCAAGGAGGGCAGCGCCATCAGCGTCCTGATGGAGAGCGCCATCGAGGTCATGGAGACCTTCAGCGGATACCTTTCGGGGACGGTCTCCTTCGTGCGCGTGGGCGCCTTCGCCATCAGCCACGCCGCCCTCTGCTTCGCCGTCTACACGGTCATGCGGATGTTCGACGGCGTGCCCGGCGGCCTGCTGGTGAAGGTCATCGTGGCGGTGCTGGGCAACCTCCTCATCATCGCTTTCGAGGGGATGGTGGCGGCCATTCAGTGCATCCGCCTCGAATACTACGAGATGTTCAGCCGCTTCTTCCAGGGCGGCGGCAAGGAG
>CACZQQ010000166.1 GCA_902783355.1 uncultured bacterium | reverse complement strand
CGCCAGACCATCGGGCTTGAGCATGGCGTGCTGCCGGATGGCCTCGATGGCCTCCAGCGACAGCAAGGCATCCGCCGTACCTGTTTCGACCAGCGGATTGTGGACTTTGTTCCCGTATCGGACGCTGGCGACGACGGAGCCGCCGCGCTGCGCCATGCCGTGCACCTCGTTGGTCTTGACCTGGAAGCCGGCCAGGATGGCCGCCCGCGCGGTCACTTCGGCGGCCAGCAGGATGCCCTGCCCGCCGACGCCGCACATCATCACGCTTGTCACATCGTTCTTCATGCCTTGACCTCCTCCGCGACCGCAATCGCGCCAAAGGGGCAGATTTCCGCGCAGGACCCGCAGCCGGCGCACATCAGCTTGTTGATGCTGATGACGCCCGCGGTGAATTCGATGGCGGGGCAACCCAACGAGAGGCACTTGCGGCACTTGCGGCACTTCGCGGGGTCGATGAAGTGCATCGGTCCCACCGCCTTGCGTTCCTTCAGCGGGCAAGGCGCCTTGCTGATGATGAGGGACGGCTCTTCGGCCTCCAACTCTTCGCCCACGGCCTGGATGCACTCCTTCAGGCGGTAGGGGTTCACCTCGCGGATGCGGCGGACGCCGCAGGCCCGCCCGAAGTCGGCGATGGAGGCCTGCACGGTCGGCTCGCCCATGAGGGTGCGCCCCGTACCCGGATGGTCCTGATGCCCCGTCATGGCGGTGGTGCGGTTGTCAAGCACCACGATGACCGCCTGGCTCTTGTTGTAGACGACGTCCAGCAGGCCCGTGATGCCAGAGTGGAAGAAGGTGGAATCGCCCACGACGCCGACGACCTTCTTCTGGCCGCCCGCCTTGGAGACGCCGTGCGCCATGGAGATGCCGCCGCCCATGCAGAGCATCGCGTCCGTCCGGTTCAGCGGCGGGAAGACGCCCAGCGAGTAGCAGCCGATGTCGCCTGTCACGATGATGTCGTACTGCGCCAGCGCGTAGAAGAGGCCGCGATGCGGGCAACCCGGACAGAAGACCGGCGGGCGCGCAGGCAGCGTCTCCACCGCATAGCGCGGCGCGGGCGCCGTCCATGAGCGGCCCTCCAGGGCGGCCCGCACGGCGCGCAGGCGCTCCGCGGAGAGCTCGCCTGTGACGGGAACCAGGTTGTGGCCGTCGCAGGCAATCCCGAGCGCCTTCACATGCTCCTCCAGGAAGTCGTCAAGCTCCTCGACAACCAGCAGGCGCCTGACCTGCGAGGCGAACTTGCGGATGAGGTCGTCGGGATAGGGGAAGGCAAAGCCAAGCTTCAGGACCGAGGCCTCCGGGAAGACCTCGCGCACGTACTGGTAGGCGATGCCGGAGCAGACGATGCCCAGGGCGGCGTCGCCCTCCTCTATGCGGTTGATGGCGCAGGCGCTGGCCTCTGCGGCGAGCGCGTGTTGCTTCTCCTCCAGGGCGACACGCATCTTGCGCCCCCAGACAGGCAGCGGGCAGTGGCGGGAGGGCTCCTGGATGAAGGGGACGCGCTCCTTCTCCACGCGCGGCCCCTCCTGGACCTGGCTGCGGGAATGGCTGACGCGCGTCGTCGTGCGCAGGATGACCGGCGTGCGGAAGCGCTCCGAGAGGTCCAGCGCGTACTTCATCATGTCGCAGGCCTCCTGCGAATCGGACGGCTCAAGGACGGGCACCTTCGCCAGCTTGGCGTAGATGCGCGTGTCCTGCTCCGTCTGGGAGGAGTGCTGTCCGGGGTCGTCCGCGACGACGACGACCAGGCCCGCCTCCGTGCCGATGTAGGCCAGCGTCATCAGCGGGTCGGCCGCCACGTTGAGGCCCACGCACTTCATGGTGCAGATGCAACGCGCGCCGGAGAGACTTGCGCCCACGCACGCCTCGAGCGCCACCTTCTCGTTGGGCGACCACTCGCAGTAGACGCGCGGCTCCGTGTATTTGACGAGATTCTCAAGGATTTCAGTCGATGGCGTGCCCGGATAGCCGAAGGCGGCGGTCACACCGCCCTCATAGGCTCCCCGTGCGATGGCCTCGTTGCCGGAAAGAAGAAGCATAATCGACTCCTGCACGTTTCAAGAAGAAAGTGCCATAATATAGCATACGGCGGCCGGTCAGGGTTCCGCCATGGCGGCAATCCCCAGGGCGGAGGCGCATTCGCGCCGTTCGTCAGGGTCGCCCGAGACGACGGGAACCGCGACGCGCGCCTCTCCTGCGGCCGCGTAGGCATGGTTGCGTGCAAAGGCCGCCGACAGGCAGGCGGCACCGTCCGCCCCGCCGCAGCCGACGAGTTCAACATCTTGGCCGCCAGAGAGTTCACGGAAGCGCAGCCCATGCACAAGCTCCTCAGGCGTCAGATGCCCCAGGGCAGGCAGGCGCCCTGCCCCGTCGGCGGAGGCGAAGGTCAGAAGGGAGTGCGTGCGCGACGCCAGAATGCGCGACAGAACGCCGCTGGCCCCCATCGCGCAGAGAATGTGCGGCATTTCGGTGAAGGCGGCGCATTCGGCAAAAAGCCGTGTCGTGTCAGCCAGGCGGTGGCTCTGGAAGGCGATCTTGGGGATTTCGTCCGAACCGCCCCGCAGCCGGCGGCAGAGCGCAGGAATGTCCCGTCGCGGCCCCGTGAAGTCGTGGAGGCTGCGGATGACGCGCGTGCCCCGCGACCGCGCCAAATCCGCCAAGTCCGGCCGACGGAAATCGTCCTCGAAGTCCACGAAGGCGAAGTCGCCTTCCTTCAGCAGGCGCGCATGGAGCTCGGCGCGCGCCGTTTCGCCGTCCGTCCACAGACCGCCGTCCGCCTTGCGGCGAATGGTGAGGACGAGGGGAAGCCCTGCGGCGCGCGCAAAGGCCGCCGCGTAGGGTTGCTCCTCCCTGTCCAGCATGTCCACGCGCAACTCCGCCATGTCCACCAGGGGACGCTGCGACAGAAGAAGCGTCGCATTCTCCGAAAGCGTCCGCTGCGAGAGGACGAGGCAGATGCGGCATGACGCGTCAAATGTGAACTCAGTTGCCATTGGTCACGCGCGGCCCTTGAGGTAGATGCTGCAGAGGGAGAAGAGGCCCAGCAGGATGAAGAGAAGCGCACTTCCTATATTTAAATACTTGGGGTTCAAGTATTTATCAAGAAACGCGCCGCAGACGCAGGCCAATGCGGTGGAGCAGACGAGCGCCGCGCTGGCGCCGAGGAACACCGTCCAGACGCCGCCGCGTCCGGAGGTGCTCAACGAGAGGGCCGCCAGCTGCGTCTTGTCGCCAAGTTCCGCCAGAAAGACGACGCCAAATGTCACGAAGAAGAGCTTGATGTCCATGGTGGTATCGCGATGAATGAGACTATTCAGAAGGGAAAGCACTATAATATATAAGGTACTGTACGTCCTCCGCCTCACGGCTGGCAAAGTCGCTCCTTGAGGAGGGAGAAGCGCCGCGTTGTCGGTCTGAAGCCCT
>CACZQQ010000165.1 GCA_902783355.1 uncultured bacterium | reverse complement strand
GCAGCAGCTTGGCGAAGTCCCCCTGAAATTCGTCAGCACCTCCGAGATGATGGCCCTCCAGCTTGACAACACGGCGGTCCAGCGGGATGGGCGCGACCCCAAGATGGAGGAGGATCTCATCAAGATCATGACGACCGCCCTGAGCGAAATTCCCATGCCCAGCGACGAAGAGCTTGCGGCGATGGACCTGCGGCAGGAGCCCGAGGTCATCGACGGCGTCCTATGCCAGACGCTCACATGGGTTCCGGAGGACTACGATCCCCAGAACCCGAAATCAGTCGCCATGCACTGCCTCTCCTTCAGCACGGAAGACCACGTCCTGAGGGCCTACGTCGCCCTCGACAAGGACGGCAAGGAGCTCTTCTCCCTCAAGTTCGGCAACGTGGACACGAATCCCTCCTTCGGGCCGGAGGACTTCCGCCTCGACCCCGACGTGAAGATCATCAAGGCGAAGGACGACAAGGAGTTCGGAACGCAAGTCCAGGCCCTCTTCATGGCCAAGTTCATCAAGGCGGCGATCACCCCGAAGGGAAAGCGCCGCCGCACGACAGGCACGGCGGCTTCCGTCAAGCCCGAGCCAAAGCCCGAACCGGAGGAGCCCGTGGCCGCCGCGCCACCAACGGCAAGCGCGCCGACGACCGAGGCTGACGCGAAGGAGGCCGCCTCCAGCCACTTCTACTACGGCCTGGCCATCATTCTGATACTGCTGCTGATACTGCTTCTGCTGATGCGACGCAGCGCCAGACGCTGAAGGCGTCTTCCGGCGGGCTGGCAGCCCCTGAAGCCCCAAAAAGGCCCGCAAACGGCCTTTTTTGCGCGTCTCCATCCATCCATGGATATGTATCCACGAAAGCACATGCATGCCCGTGGCGGGCCTTCTAGGCCCCTTTAAAGGCATTTCGGCTTGGGAAACAGCCCTTTTCGGCGCCCTGCGGAACCGATTCCGGCCCACGGGGCGCCATGTCGGCGGGGGCGCGCCACGCGGCCCTATTCGCCCTGCAGCCAATAGGCCTCGCCGGCCTTCAGGTCGCCGTCGTACGACTCGTATTTCGGCCACTTGCCCACGTTCGACCAGCGCCAGACGGCCTTCAGGTTCGCGGGCCACTGGGCACGCGGGACATCATGCACGATGCCGACCATGTGCCAGCCGCTGGCGACATTCAGCGACCACGCCCCAAGCAGCGCGCCGTCCACCGTGAGCGAAGGCACCGCGGCCTCGCAGTAGATCACGAGAGGCACTCCGGGCGCGATGGCGTCCGGCGAGGAGACCATGACAGGCATGCCGCCCTTGCCGAAGGTCAGGGGCCTCATGTCCAGCAGCGCGGTCTTGGAGGCTTCCGTCAGCGCCATCGTCGGCGCGATGATGTTCCACCCCCTGGCCAAATCGTAGGTGAAGGCGCCGACCGTCGTCACCTTGTCCGGGTCCAGGTTGGTGCAGCCTTCGAAGGCGTCGGGGGGAATCTCAAGCCCCTCGGGAACCGCCACGGATTCGAGCAGGGTGTTGTTCTGGAAGGCGCCGGGCGCGATGGAGGTGACGGGGTGCCCGTTCAGGACGGAGGGGATGACCAGGTCGGGGTCGTCGCCGGCGTAGACCGTCAGCGTGGCGGAGCCGTCCGCCTCGACATGGTAGCCCAGCCCGTCCACATGGAAGGAGATGTCCTCCTCGTAGAACTTCCAGTCGGCGCTGATGGCGTTCCTCCACAGCGCCGTCTCGGGCACGAGGAGGTGCGGGTCGGTGTCAAAGCACAATGGGGGGACCTGATTGCCCTGATAGCTGAACTCCGGCGGCCTGCCCCCCTTGAAGATGATGTACGCGAGGTTGCTGCATTGCAAGGAAAAATACTGGTCCAGGCTCCCCAATGTGTCGGGAAGCACCAGCTTCCGGATGTCCTTGTTGTAGGCATTGTCCGCGCGCATCAGGGAATTGGAGCGGAGCTTCCAGACGGGATGCCCGTACAGCATGGCGGGGACGACGACCGTCTCCCCCTCGATGTCGCACCGCACGAGCCATGCGCACTCCTTGCAGTCCACGATATAGACGCAATTGTCGCTGGTGGGGGCCTCCACGCGCACAGTGGGAAGGCCCAGCGTGGTCTGCTGCCATGTAAGAGGAAGGCCGTAGAAGTGGCCGCCGTCCGTGTAGGCGATGACCCTTGCCCCCTCGGCGGGGGCAAGCGGGGCCTGGCCGATGGGCGCGGTCCCGGAGAAGACGAGGTCCGTGAGATTCGTGCAGCCGTCGAAGCAGTGGCCGCTGACGACGTCGGCCAGATGCATCATCCCGTATGGGAAGTGCAGGCT
>CACZQQ010000164.1 GCA_902783355.1 uncultured bacterium | reverse complement strand
GCGGCTGGCAAGGACGCCATCGTGAACGCCGCCATCACCGCTGACGGTGACGTGGCTGATGCCATCAAGGTGGTTGCCACGGACAACGCCGAGGTTACCGAGGCTGGCTCGCTGACCGCTGCAAACGGCGGCGTGACCGTCGAGGCGACCGAGGGCGATGTCGAGATCGCTGGCGCTGTCACGGGTGAGACCGTGGACATCATTGCCGACAAGGGCTCCGTCGAGACCTCCGAGACCGGTGACATCACCGCCACTGGCGACGAGGACGACGAGAAGGAGAACGTCACCATCGCGGCCGCCAAGACGGTGGAGCTGAATGGCGACGTGACGGCCGAGAACGGCGATGCCGAAATCACCGCCGGCAGCGACGTTACCGTGGGTGAAAGCAGCACCATCGACGCCCAGGACGTGACCATCACCACCACTGAGGACGGCGATGTCGTCAACGAAGGCAACATCCTCGCCCATGGCGATGAAGATCCCACCGTCAAGATCGACGCGAAGGGCGACGTTGAGAACAAGACCGGCGCCACCATCCAGGCCGGCGACGCGACCGACGAACCCTACACGCCGGGCTCTGTCATCGACATCGACTCCGACGGCGACGTGACCTCCACCGGCACCCTGATTGCCGAGACCATCGACATCGAGGCCGAGGGCTCCGTGGTCGTCAACGACGAGAGCGACAACACCGGCGCCGGCAACGTCATCATCGCCACCAAGGACGACGACGGCAAGATCAACGTCAAGCTGGACAAGGATGTGGACAACCTGAGCCTGACCACCCAGGGCGACAACGCCAGCATCACGGCTGACCTGCAGGACGTCGAGGACGGCGTGGTCATCACCGCCGGCCTGGATTCCGACATAGACATCCTCGGCGACAATGTCTCCCTGAGCGATGTCACCGCCGAGGACGGCAATGTGAACATCGTCGCCGCCAGCATCGACGTCGACAAGGTCTACGCGCACGAGGAAGGCCGCAGCGAGCTCAACGGCGACGCCGGCCTGACCCGCCGCCTCAGCATGTTCGCCCAGAGCAATGTCTACGTCGGCCACCTGGCCGAGGCTGACAGCGATGTCGACATCACGGCCGGCGGCAGCATCACCGCTGGCCATGCCGCGAAGATCAACTCCGGCGACACCATCTCCTTGACCGCCGGCGGCATCATCGGCGATGTCGAGCGGAACAACCCGCTGGATGTCAACGCCGCGAAGACGATCTACGTGGACGCCGCCAACCGCGAGACGCCCCACAAGATCGACTACTTCGCCTACATCAACGGCAAGTCCGGCGACGGCGAGATCCACTCCCACACCAGCCCGCAGCCTGGCATCACCCTCTTCAACGGGACGGCCTGGCTCGGCCCCAAGAAGGAGATGGCCCGCATCGATCGCAACCTGGTGACGCCGTTCATCGCGAACACGGGTGTTGAGCGCCAGTTCAACCTGGCCGACCAGCTCTCCGTCATGCCCTTCTACTTCCCCGCGCTGGCTCTCTTCACCGAGGGCTACGCGCAGAATCCTCCGCGCTTCATCGAGCGGTCCAACATGGGCGGCAACGGAAGCACCCTGCAGGGTCTGCCCAAGGGAATGGAAGAGACCAAGCTGCCTTCCGTGTCCGATTTCGAGAAGGGCTTCGTCTGGGAGTTCCCCCAGGCCAAGGCCAGCGCCGAAGAGGCCGCCGAATAGGGCATTAGGGCAGTAGCCTGATACCGCAAGGCCCCCTGCGAGAAATCGCGGGGGGCCTTTTTGCGTCCTTGGGGAACAGCTGCAATCGGCGCATCCGGGACGGTGCCCCGAAGGCGCTTCTCAGGTGAAGCCAGCAGTTGCGCGTTCCGTGCTGGATGGGCAGCCCGCAGGCCGCCCCCATGGCCGGAACGCCGCCGCCTTACGCCATCAGCCCGAGCAGGTTCTTCTTCAGGGTCTGGAGCTTGGCCATATAATAAGGAATATTCTCGTCGCGGACGGCCTCGTCGATCTCGCCTTCGGCCTTGGCGGCCTCCGTGACGGAGACGCTCTTCTTCGTGCCGGTGACGTAGAACTTCAGCGTGTCGCCGGGCCTGTATTTCCTGTTCTTGTCGCGTGCAGCCACCTCGTAGACGGCGGCGCGGCGCCCCTTGCCGCCTGCGAGCTTCTCCGCATAGGCCTCAACGGTCATGGTGAGGGTCTCCCGCTGGAGGAAGTCCGTCAGCGGGAAGGCATGGTGCGCGAGCGCCTCCTCGTATTCTTTGAAGAGCCTTTCCGCCTCGGCCAGGTTGTCCTGGAGGAGGGCCTTGATGACCAGCGGAATTAGCCGCCGCAGGAAGGTCTCCATGCCGCGGGAGCGCAGCGCCGCCCCGTGAAGTGAAATGCGGCCGTCGTTCTCCAGCAGGGCGTAGTTCTTGCTCTTGTAGGAGAGCATGGCCTGGTAGGTCCCGTCCAGCTCGATTTCAATGCCGTCGGGCAGGCCGCGCTGGATTTCCGCGCGCAGGGCGTCCGTGTCGCCGGAAAGGCCGTCGGGCGGGCAGAAGTAGATGCCGTCGGTGTCCATCTCGACGACGGCGGCGCCGCGCTCTTCCAGCGCCTGCCGCATGCCGGCGAGGATGTCGCGCCCCGTCTCGGTGACCTTCTCCGCGAGGGAGAAGTCGTTGAAGGTGCCCTGGGCAAAGCCCAGGTAGCCGTAGAAGGAGTTGATGAGGATCTTGAAGGAGTTCTGGAGGGCGCTGTAGTATTCACGCTCGTCGTCGGTGGCGGCCTGTCGCATGCTGTCCTTGGCCTGCAGGCGGAAGGCGCGCAGCCTGTCCAGAAGGCCGCGGAAGAGGCCGAGCCGGTCCGTGGCGGGCGTCCAGCGCCGCGCGAGGATGATGGAGGGATAGAGGCTGCGCACGTCGATGTGCCAGACGTTCTTGAAGAGCCCCGTCGAGACGGCCTCCGTCAGCGCGCCCGCATAGGCGACGGGAGCCTGCGGCGAGGGCAGGGCGGCGCCTGCCTCCAGGTATTTGGCGCACAGGAGCGCGTCGATGCGGGTGGCGTTCCCGCGCAGGACGCAGTTTTGGTAGGAGAGGGGCAGCAGCCGTGTCTGGTAGAAGTAGCTGGGCGAGAAGAGGCGCGAGAGGCCGTCGGTCTCCCGCGCGTCGTCCAGGCAGTATTCCTTGAGTCTTTCGGGATTGTCCCTGAAGGTCTGCGTGATGTCGGCGCCTGCGACGGACACGCGGTCCTGGCGCGCGATGCCGAAGTGCTTCGCGCAGTATTTGAGGCCGTAGCTGTCCAGTTCGCGCTTGGCGACGTCGCCAAGCTGGACGAGATGGTAGGTGTCCACGATGTGCCGCCCGAAGATGTCGTAGCGCTTGTAGTTGACGATGCGCTCGGCGATGTTGAGGCGGCTGGCATGGGAGGCGGGCGGGCAGCCGTTCCGGCCGAGCCCGAAGCGGACATTGTGGCGTCTGCAGCGCTTCTCCAGGTAGTCCAGGTCGAAATTGAAGCAGTTGTGCCCTTCGAGGACGTCGGGGTCGCGCTGGCCGACGCGTTGCACGAAGGCCTCCAGCAGGGCCGCCTCGCCGTCGAAGTCGTTGAGGCTGAGGCACTCCTCGTAGCCGTGGTTGTCCTTGAGGGAGATGAGGGTGATGTAGTCGTCGGCGCGGGCTGCGTCGCAGAAGGTGCCGGGGACGCTTGTGTTGCATTCGATGTCGAACTGGAGGCGGCGCAGGTCCTGGAAGTCCATCTCCTGGAAGAGGCGGAGGCCGAGGGAGAACATGGCCTGCTGCGAAAGGTCGCTGTAGACGCGGTAGGGCGCCAGGGGCGCCGTCGGCGTCTTGCCGGTCAGCTTCTTGAGGAAGTCGAGGGCCGCCTTGTAGGCGGCGGTGTCAGGGAAGAAGACGCGCGCGCGCAAGGCCCCGTCGCCTTGCAGTTCTTGTATGCCGCAGGCGCCGGGAATGGCGGCGGCCAGGTCGGGGCCGGCGGCCAGCAGCCATGGGCGGAAGGGGACCTTCTCCTTGACGACGGTGGAGTCGGCGCCGTGTCCCACGCGGCGGAAGAGGTCGACTTCGCCGTGGGCGAGGGCTTCGATGGCGACGAGGCGTGTCTTGTCGCCGGCATAGGGGATCGGAGTGTAGGCGTCCATCTTTTTTGAGGAAGTTTCAGGGAAAGTGCATGGTGGTGCACGGCAATTCGGCTTTCAGGCAATATAATAACGCGATTCCGTTCCATTAGACCAAACCAACACCCAAACAGGATTTTTGACATGGCAGAGAAAGAATCATGCCTGCATGACTTGCTGGCGTATGCGGTGCAGAACCGCGCCTCGGACATCCACATCCGCGAGAACAAGGAGGTCCAGCTGCGCATCGACAGCAACTTGACCACCATCGACTTCGTCACGGACACCGCCATCATCGACCAATTCTGCCTGGATGTCGTGCCCAAGGGCCGCATGGAGGTCTTCGACAGGACGGGCGACCTTGACTTCGCGTGGCAGGAGCCGGGCGCTGGCCGCTTCCGCGTCAACCTGCACCTGCAGCGCAACAAGCGCGGCATCACGATGCGCTGGGTCAAGAGCAAGGCGCCTACCGTGGCGGAGGCGGGCCTGCCTGAAATCCTCAAGAAGATCGCCGAGGCCAACAACGGCATCATCTTCATCACAGGCACCACCGGCAGCGGCAAGTCCACCACCATGGCCGCCATGCTCGACTACATCAACACCACGCGCAACAAGCACATCATCACCATCGAGGACCCCATCGAATACACTTTCGAGGACAACATGTCCTTCTTCGAACAGCGCGAGGTCGGCCTGGACGCCGAATCCTTCGATTCCGCCCTGGTCCATGCCCTCCGTCAGGACCCCGACATCATCGTCATCGGCGAAATGCGCAACCGCAAGACCTTCGAGACCGCCCTGGCGGCCGCCGAGACGGGCCACATGGTCATCACGACCCTCCACACCAAGGACGCCCCCGAAAGCATCAACCGCATCCTCGACATGTTCACCATCGAGGAGCGCGATTCCATCCGCAAGTCGCTCTCCGGTTCGCTGCGGGCCATCATCTGCCAGCGCCTCTGCCCGAAGGCCTCCGGCAAGGGCGTCGTCCCCATCACCGAGGTCATGACGAACGCGCCCATTGTCAAGAAGCTCATCTTCGACAACCGCATCGACAAGCTGGAGCAGGCCATCGAGGCCAACAAGGAGAATGGCATGATGACCTTCAACCAGTGCCTGCTGGACCACTTCAACAACGGCGATATCTCCGAGGAGAAGGCGCTGGAGCTGTCCGACAATCCCCAGGCGCTGCGCATGAACTTCAAGGGCATCTTCCTCAACGATTCGGGCGGCATCATCCAGTAGCGGAAGCGAGGCGGCATGGCGCGCGGTTCTGGAGACAGGATTCTTCGGCAGCGGCGGGAGCGGAAGCTGGCGGTGGTGCTGGCCAACTCCTGCCGCGAGGCGCATGTGCACCGGCAGGGCGCCGCCCCAAGAGGCGGCCTGCTGGCGATGGCCGTGCCCGTGCTGCTCTTCCTGCTCGGCCTGCTGGCTCTCGCCGGCATGCTGAGAGAATATTTTGTGTGACAGGCTGATTGCGCGGGCGCGGGAGGGCCGCGCTCCTGCGCGGCCGCTGCCGCCGGGTTTCCCCCGCGCCGAAGCGGCGCGGGTCAGGTTGAGTGCGGTACTCCCGCCTGGGCGGGCGGCCCGTGGCCCCATTGGGGGCGTTGGGTGCGCAGGGCGAAAAGCCCTGCGGCGCCGAAGGCGCACTCCCCGCCTGATCGGGCGGTCCGTGGCCCCATTGGGCGTTGGGTGCGCAGGGCGAAAAGCCCTGCGGCGCCGAAGGCGCACTCCCCGCCTATCGTTTCAGCCAGCCGGCGACGGCGCCGAGGAGGCGGCAGCCGAATTCGCCGATGGCCTTCAGGTGGAATATCCTTTCCAGAAGGCTCTTGCGCAGCTCGATGGCGTCCACGGGGCAGAACTCGTGGCAGCAATAGCAGCGGATGCAGGTGGCCTGGTTGACGCAGTCGCCCTTGGGCGTCAGCGGCATGATGGCAGCCGGCTTGACGGGGCAGCCCTTCTCGCAGCGACGGCACTTGATGCACTTCCTGCGGTCGATGTGGGGCCTGTCGGCCAGCTGCCGCCGCAACCACCGCAGGAGCCAGTTGGGCAGCGGCAGGATGCGCATGATGTTGACAGGCGCCTTGACCAGCTTGTAGTCGGGCACCTTGAG
>CACZQQ010000163.1 GCA_902783355.1 uncultured bacterium | reverse complement strand
TGCCGCGGTCGCGGCCGGGACTGCGTCGCATCTGGCTGATGGCGATGAGCCGTGGCTTCATTTCGCGAAGCATTGCGCCGACCTGCTTCGGGGCCTCCATGGGATTGCCGAAGGCGTCGAAAAGACCCATGACGACGCCGTCGGAGCCTGCGACCGCCGCCAGCAGAAGCTCCGCGCCGGTGGAGGTCAAGCTGCGTGTCACGCGGGAGTAGGGGAAGTTCTCCAGCGAGGCAAGTTCTCTTTCGGAGTTTGGCAATAGCTTGCGGGTCAAGATGATGCAGTCGGCCGTGTTGTAAAGGTTCAGCGGCGTGATTTCCATGTAGGTGCCCATGTTGGGGCGGCTGAGATAGGGCCGCGTGCCGTTTTCGTTCAGCGCCAGCCGCAGCCCTTTCCAATCCCGCCCTTCCGCCGTGTGGGCACGCGGCGCACCTGGCATAAGCCCCAGCCGCGTCTCGGGCGAGACGGCATGGACGGTGCGCGTCAGCATCTCCACGACATCGTTGGTCTCCTCGCCCTGCATCTTCAGCCACAATTTGCGCCATGGATGGGGCGCGCCCGGCTGAAGCAGCGCCGCGCGCAGCTCCTCCAGCGAGACGGTGCGGGACAGGCCGGCGCGTTCGGAGAAGCGGCGGCGGTGCTCCTCGCAGAAGCAGCCGTACTCCACATTGGGTTCATGCCCGAAATGCCGCAGGTCGGTCTCCAGCCAGATGGCATAGGGGCGCAGCGCCGCATAACTCTCCCAAAGACGGCTGACATGGACGCGCCAACTCTTGGAAAGCATGCAGGAGCAGGCCTGCGCCGCACTGCCGTTGATGTCGACGATGCCTTGGAAATCGGAGATGACCTCATGCCCGTCACGGCCGTTGTCGTATTGGCCGACCGTCCCCCACGGATTGAACGAGACACGGACGCCTTTGGCCTCCAGCGACTTCTTGGCCTCCGTCAGCAACGGCAGATATTGGTTCAGCCACTCCGTGTTCAACTGGGCATGGTTGAACTCCTCGGCATCGATGTTGAGCACGATTTCGTCCAGCCGCCAGCTGTCGATGACGCTTTCCAGCGTCTTCAGCCGGTATTTCAGGCTCCACGGCGGCAATGTCCTTCGCAGCGCATATTGGAAAGGAGGGAGCATTGAAGTGATTTCTTACACAGCAAGTCGTTATAGCAAAATTTCAAAGGCATCGGCCGACACGCGACACCGCCATCGGCCCATGCGGCATTCATCCTAAATATATTTAGCCAAGCGCGGATTGCAGGCAGAATCCGCAATCAACTTGGATGGCCGCCACGAGGGCGGCCATAGACAGAAAGCGCGGTTTAGCTTGACTGGCGGCTTTCCCCCTCACGGCGCGTAGGCACTGTTGTCGGCAGAGAAGAAGCCCGTGCGGACGCCGTCGCCGGCGCCGCCGACGACGTAGATGCGCTTGGCGGTCTCGGCGTGGCCGTCGAGATAGGAGGCGTTGGCGGCTCCGTCATGGCGGAAGTCGGCGGTGCCGTAGGCGTTGTTGCCGCCGTAGTTCTTGCCGGCGGCGCTGTTCGCGACAGGCGCCCGCAGATAGCTGGTCACCTCGTATTTGCTGCCGTCCTTGTAGCCGGCGTCGGCGTTCAGCAGGCAGGCGCCCGGGTTCTTCGCCTGCTCGATGAGGATACTTTGGCGCAGCGCCTTTCCGGTGCTGAAATCAACCTCGTAGCCGACGCATTCGTTGTAGCCGTAGCCGGCGAAACGCGTCGTATAGCTTTCGGTGTATCCGGTGGCGGTTGGGCACTGGTAGGTGCGCTGCTTGTCGCCGCCGCCCCACGCGTCGCCGCAGCCGATGGCCAGGTAGCCGGGCTTCGTCATCGCCCAGTTCTCGTCGTAGCAGGCGTCCCAGCCGCCGGCGTAGGTCACCAGCGGGCAGAGGTAGCCGTTGGAGTTCTCGGCATAAATGAAATGGTAGAGCGCCAGCTGCTTGAGGTTGTTGACGCAGCTGATGCGCCGCGCCTGGGAGCGCGCCCGCGACAGGGCCGGCAGGAGCATGGCCGCCAGAATCGCGATGATGGCGATGACGACCAACAGTTCAATGAGGGTGAAGGCGGCGCGGCGCACGCGCTTCCGCGGCCGTGCCTCCCCGCAATACAGGTTCTTCAGCATGGTGTCTCCCTTGTGTCATGCGCACAAAAAGAAAAAAGACGTCGGCGGGCAGGATCCGGCTATACGGTTGCGCGACAGTCAGGGAATTGCGCCCTGATTCACTGCGGGTTCCGCCGAATATAAAAGCGCGCCCCGCCCGGAAGGGAAGTCCCTGGGCGGAGCTTTTGTCAGTCAAAGGCTAGTCCTCGTATTTGACGGCTTCGTCAAAGAGCTTCTCCTCTTCCGCTGAGGGCTTCGCCGTGGCCTGGGCGACGACGACCGCCGCGATGAGGCCGACGATGAATCCGGGGATGATCTCGTAGAGGCCGCTGACCTCGAACCAGGTCGCTGCCTT
>CACZQQ010000162.1 GCA_902783355.1 uncultured bacterium | reverse complement strand
TACTCCGTCTGCTTCACCTGGAATGTCATCATCACGGTCAGGAAGATGACGACGACGAACAGGGCCAGCAGCACGACTGGCCAATGTTTGCTGATTGCCTTCTGGTTCTCTTCGCTCATGGTCGTATGGAGTAGTTGTTTTTCTTAATTCGTTGATTTGGAAAGAGTTATGGAATCACGGCTGTCCTAGGTTCAGGTCAAGCAGGCTGCTGCGCTGCTTGCGCTCCAGGTTCAGCCAGAGCACCTGGTCCTTCGCATTGCCCGTGATGACGAACTTGCGGGCATTGGCCCCCGCGCCGGAGAAGACGTCGTAGTAGCTGTTCAGCATGTACTGGCTCGGGGAGGCCTCGTAGCAGAGCAGCTGGCTGGCGAAGCGGCCGCCGTCGGCCTCCGCCGCGCTGACCTGGGTCACGCGGTAGCTCTCCGCGGCGTTGCCGATGAGGCGCACGGCCGTGTTGGCCACCGCCATCGTGCGGTTGGCGTCGGTCTGCGCCGCCTGGACGAGCTTCTGCCTGTCGACGGTCGCGGCCGTGATCTTGTCGAAGGAGCCGCCCACGCCGACGGGCGGATGGAGGCCGGTCAGCGCCACGAAGACGACCTCGACGCCGAGCCCCAGCTCGTCGGCGCGCGCCTGGATGCGCTCCCTCAGGATGTCGGAGGCCTTGCCGCGGCCCGCGCCCAGCAGGTCGTTCCAGTCGGTCTGGATGAAGTACTCGAGCAGTTCGCGCTGCCCGAGGTTCTTCAGGATGCGTCCCGTGTCCTTGTTGTTATAGGTATAGCTGTAGAGGTCGTTGACCTTGAAGAAGAGGGGGATGTGGGCGGAGAGCAGCCCGACGCCGTGGCTGTCGCGGATGTCGGCGTCCAGCTTGACCTGCTCGACGCTGCGGGCGCCCACGAGGTAGTCGCTCTCGCCCTTGTGCGCCTTCTCGATGTTCCAGACGATGACCGGCTCGCCCTTCTCTTCGTGCTTGACCTTCTTCTTCTTCTTGCCGGGGCGCTCGTGGCCGTGGCCGTCGTCCTCTTCCTCCTCCTCTTCCTCCTCGTGTCCGTCCTCGTCATGGTTCGCGATGGTGAGCTCCTGGACGCGGCTGGAGGTGAAGCGGTAGATGGACTCGAAGGGATAGGGGAGCTTGAAGTAGACGCCGGCGCCGAAGGGCTCCGGGGAGACGACCTTGCCGAAGCGTTCCCGCAGGGCCGTCTCGGAGGGGGCCACGACGACGATGCAGCTCATCAGCCAGAAGGCGATGACCATGACCATCAGCAGCGGCACGATGGTGCGCTCCAGGAAGCGGTAGAACCAGGCCTCGGAGACGCGGAAGCCGAACTGGTAGTCCAGCGAGTCCGCCACGTTGCGGGCGACGCCGCCCGGCTCGGTGAAGAGGGCCAGCAGGCGGGACTCCGGCAGGGGGCGCTCCTCCTCGCCGGGCATCCGCGGGCGGTAGAACTCGATCACGAAGGCGAGGACGAGCTCCACCGCCAGGATGCCGACGACCACGAGGCCGATGCGCCCCATGGCGGGGTCGGCGGTCTCCGTGAAGGTCTTGAAGTGCTCGCAGAACATGGCCGTGCTGCCCAGCAGGCAGAGGAAGCCGCTGAAGACAAGCCATGCCGCGGCCGGGCGGACCCAGCGGCATCCGGTCTCGCGGGAGACGCCGATGAAGAAGCTGCCGGCCACCAGCGTCGCGATGCAGCAGCAGAAGGAGAGGATGGCCATGGGCAGGGGCCGTTCCGCCAGCGCGTTCACCAGCGCCATCTTCCAACGGATCCAGTAGATCAGCACGAAGAGCCCCAGGACGAGTCCCATCAGGATGGTGGCCGCCGGCACGAAGTACTTGACATACTGCTGGTTGGAGCGCGTCGCGAGGCGCACGGCCTCGTCCGCGTCGCCGAAGAGCTCCGCGGAGCCGTGCTGGCGGTGGTACTCGGCCGCGTCCCGCTCCTCCTGCAGCTGGCGGCGCTGGAAGACGGTCCGCCCCGTCGCCAGCAGGCCCATGAGGATGGTGACGGCGGAGGCCATGACCGCCGGCACCATCGCGGAGCTGTTGCCGTTGTTGCGGATGACGAGGCTGACAATGAAGAGCACGACGCCACAGACGGTGACGCCTATGCTGAGGTTGCGCGGGCGTGAAGTGATGGGAGCCATGGTATTTTCAAGGGGCTTGTGCGTTCCGAAATGCAGAAAGTAAGTTAGGGGAATATAACCTCTCTTTCAAAACTCATGAGGAATCCGACGCTTTTTGGCCGCCCGCCCCCATCGTCGGGCCCTTATATTCTATATTATAGATAGGCGATTTCACGATCATAGGCGATTTCACGCGAAACATCCCGCACAGTCCATTTCCATGAACCTCCCCGCCCTCTTCAACCCCGGCCGCGTCCCAACCGCCGCCATGCGCCGCCACGCGCCGTCCGGCTGCTACGCCATCGTCCATTTCGGCCTCAACACCTTCACCGACCGCGAATGGGGCTACGGCGACGAGTCGCCCGCCTTGTTCAACCCGACCGCCTTCGACGCCGACCTGCTCGTCCAGAACTGCCTCGACGGCGGCCTGGACGGCCTCATTCTCGTCTGCAAGCACCACGACGGCTTCTGCCTCTGGCCGACCGCCACCACCGCCCACAACATCAGCCGTTCGCCGTGGCGCGGCGGCAAGGGCGACCTCGTGCGCGAAGTTGCCGACGCCTGCCATCGGCGCGGCCTCGGGCTCGGCTTCTACGTCTCGCCGTGGGACCGGAATTGCGCCGCCTACGGGATGCCTGAATATATCTCCTTGTATCGCAAGCAGTTACAAGAACTCTACACAGGCTACGGCGACCTCTTTGAGGTATGGTTCGACGGCGCCAACGGCGGCGACGGCTACTACGGCGGCGTCCGCGAGAAGCGCCCCATCGATGCACTGACCTACTACGACTGGCCCGCCACATGGCGCCTCGTCCGCCAGCTGCAGCCCGCCGCCGCCATCTTCAGCGACATCGGCCCCGACCTGCGGTGGGGCGGCAGCGAGACGGGCTACGCGGACCCGGAGGCCTTCGGCAGCTTCACGCCCCACGGCCCCGACGGCAAGGCGCCCGCGCCTGGCTTTGTCGTCGCGGAAGAGGGGGCCACCGGCCACGCCGACGGCGCCTTCTACATGCCCGCCGAATGCGACTTCCCGTTGCGCCCCGGCTGGTTCTACCACCCCGCCGAGGAGGGGCAGCAGAAGAGTCCCGAAACGCTGCTCGACATCTACCTGCGCTCCGTCGGCTGCGGGCAATACATGAACATCGGCCTGGCCCCCGACCGCAGGGGCCGCCTCGCCGACGGCGACGTCGCCGCCCTCAAGGGCTTCAAGGCCGCCGTGGACGCCCTCTTCGCGCACCCCGCCGCCCCGTTGCAGGAATGCCGGCTCGACAGCGAGGGCGCCGCCACGCTCTCCTTCGGCGGCACGCGCGAAATCCGCCTCGTCGAGATGGCGGAGGACCTTGCGGAGGGCGAGCGCGTCCTCGGCTACAGCCTGACGGCCCTCCGCGACGGCGAAGAGCACGCGCTCCTGGACGGCCGCGCCGTCGGCCGCCGCCGCCTGAAGCGGCTGGAGGCGCCCGTCGCCTGCGACGGCCTCAGGTTCCGCCTGACGGCCTCCAGCGCCCCCGTCCCCGCCCTCCGCCTCGCCTGCTACGCCTGACCGCCCCGCGCGCAACCGGCCTTTCCCCTTCGCGACCGCCATGCTTTTTCCTTTCCGCTTGATTTTTAACGGAAACGGCATTATAATATGACAGGTTCCCATTTTGACAACCCACCCAAACCAACAGAGGGAAACGGCCACCATGAAAAGACACTTCACCCTGATTGAACTGCTCGTTGTCATCGCCATCATCGCGATTCTGGCGGCCATGCTCCTGCCCGCGCTGGCGAAGGCGCGCGCCAAGGCCCGCGCCATCTCCTGCATCAGCAACCTGAAGCAGGTGGGCCTGGGCGCCATCCAGTACGCCAACGACTACAACACCATGATGCCCCACCACCTCAAGCACGTCTACTCCGCCGAATACGGCAACCTGTACTTCTGGGTCGGCGCGCTCATCGGCCACAAGTACCTGACCTTCGGCAACGCTGTCACCTGCCCCGCCATGTCCGCCAAATACGGCAAGCACCCCACCGGGCACGGCAACGCCTACGGCGTCTTCCTGCTGGAAGAGTACAGCGAGGCCAAATTGAAGTTCCGCATGGCGCCGAAGCCGTCCTATTTCTGCAAGGGCATCGACAACACCGGCATCAGCGGCAGCTTCCCCTACCCCGAGCTCTTCTGCAATGCAGGCATGGTCTCGAACCCCTCCGACATCTTCTACGCCATGGACAGCACCGCCTCCGTGAACGACTTCGGCAACAAGTCCTCCGCCAACATCGTCTTCGGCTGGGGCAACACCCGCGCCGCCGTCCACGAGGGCAGGGTCAACCAGTGCTATCTCGACGGCCATGCCGACGCCTTGACGCCCGCCCAGCTGGAGGGCCTCATCCGCGGGAACACCAAGGACTTCCACAACTCCGACACCTACCTCTTCGACTACATCGACGTGGACGGCTGGCACGGCATCACGCGCTAACGGCTTCGGGAAGGCCCTGGAGCCCTCTCAGCAAACCTAGCCTGAACCCACTGACAGCGCCATAAAAAGACACTTCGCCCTGATCGAGCTGCTCGTTGTCATCGCCATCATCGCGATTCTGGCGGCCATGCTCCTGCCCGCGCTGGTGAAGGCGCGCGCCAAGGCCCGCCAGATCTCCTGCACCAACAACCAGAAGGGCAGCGCGCTGGCCGGCGACTTCATGGTCGCCTACTAGCCCCCCGAACAGCCTGAACAGGCGCCATCCCGCAACGGCCCCGACGGTTTCTCCTTTCCGCCGGGGCCGTCGCGCTTTAAGACAGTAATAATATTAGGTACTGT
>CACZQQ010000161.1 GCA_902783355.1 uncultured bacterium | reverse complement strand
TGCATGACGAACATCGCATGTTCGGGGACGACGTTCACGGCGGCGCCGCCGTCCGCGATGTAGCCGTGGATGCGGACGTGGTCTCCGTCGCGGAAGGTGTCACGCTGCGCGTCGACCATCGCCAGCGCGGCGCGCATCATGGCGATGGCGTTGACGCCCTTGTCGGGGCTGGAGCCCGCGTGTGCGGCCTTTCCGTGGAAATGCAACTGCTTCATGACGAACCCGTTGCATCCCGTCGGGAGGTAGTCGAACGTGGCGGCGTGGGAGACCATCGCGATGTCCACGTCGTCAAAGACGCCGTTGTAGATCATGTCGGACTTGCCGCCGTAGTAGTGCAGCCTGCCTTGGCGGATGAGCTCCGCGATGTGCGGCTGGTTCTGGCACTCCTCGGAGGGCGTGGCGATGAAGGCGATGTCGCCGCACAGTTCACTGCGGACGTCGGGCTGGCAGAGGGCGATGGCGGCGCCCAGCATGGAGGTGAAGGCGGCGTGGTGGCCGCAGGCGTGGGCCGCGCCCGTCACGGGGTCGGCGAAGGGGTGGCCGGGCAGGATGAGCGCGTCCAGCTCGCCCAGGACGGCGACGCGCGGACCGGGCCGTCCCGTGGACATGTCGGCACGCAGCCCCGTGATGGAGAGCCCCTCCTTCACAGGCAGGCCCAGTTCCTTGAAGATCTTCTTCGCCAGCGTGGCCGTCTTCACCTCGCAGTAGGAGAGTTCGGGGTTGTGCAGAATCTGCTCGCCGATGGCCGTGAAACGGTCGAAGTTCTCCTCGACGAACTCGCAGACACGCCGCTTGAGAGTTTCCTTATCCATAACTTGTTGATTTACAAAGAGTTAACAAAATTCGCAATGCGTTCAAGGGCGGCCTTGAGCTTCTCGACCTCCATGGTGAAGGCGATGCGGATGAAACGGCTGTAGGCGTCGCCGCCGTAGGCCGCGCCGTAGACGACCGCTACGTGCTCCTTCTCCAGCAGCCTGAAAGCAAACTCCTTGCCGTCAAGCCCCGTGTCGCCCACGTCGATGAGGGCGTAGAAGGTGGCGGGAACGGGCATGCACTTCAGGCGCGGAATCCGCGCAATGCCCTCCACGAGCACATCGCGGCGTCGCTGGAACTCATTGCGGATGTAGGACATGTCGGTAGCCTCCGAGAGGGCCTCGATGGCGGCGTGCTGCGCAGGCAGGGGCGCGCACGCCACGATGTTCTCCTGCATCTTCGTCATCTGCGCAATGACATTCTCGGGCGCGATGGCCCAGCCCAGCCGCCAGCCCGTCATGGCGAAGCGCTTGGAGAGGCCGTTGACCATCACCGTGCGCTCACGCATGCCAGGCAGCGACCAGATGGAGGCGTGCGGCACGCCGTTGTAGATGAGCGCGTCGTAGATTTCATCGGAGAGCACGATGAAGCCGCGCTCACGGGAGAGGGCGGCGATGCGCTCCAACGTGGCGGGCGGGATGATGGCGCCCGACGGATTGTTAGGCGAATTCAGGACGACCAGTTTGGTGCGCGGCGTCAAAACCGCCTCCAAGTCCTTCGCCTGCAACTGGAAATTATCTTCAGGGCGCGTGTTGACGAAGACAGGCGTGGCGCCCAGCGACCGCACCACCTGCGCATAGTTGATCCAGTAGGGGGCGTGGATGACCGCCTCGTCGCCGGGGGAGAGCAGCGTGTAGAGGGTCAGGAAGCTGGCCTCCATGGCGCCCACCGTCACGATGACCTCCTTTTCGGGCGAGACCTCCAGGCCGAGGCTGCGGCGCGTGTCCGCCGCGATGGCGCGCCGCAGCTGGATGAGGCCCGCGTTGGCGGAGTAGCGCGTCTTGCCGGCCATGATGGCGCGGCAGGCGGCCTCACGCACGTTCAGCGGCGGCGGCAGGTCGGGGTCGCCCAACGTCAGGTCGATGACGTCGGCGTATTGGGCGGCCAGATCGAAGATGGCCCGCGGCGGCGAAGGCAGCACGCAGGCGACGCGTTCGGCAATGTTCATCATGTGCGTAATTCCTTGTGCTACCGTTTGTTGAGCCTCTCGCCGACGGCGCCGCCGGGGTGGATGACGGCGAACTGCTGCGCCTGGAAGCCCGTCACATCGATGAGCGCGGCCTGCAGCGCGTGGAAGATCATGCACAGCGAGGTCGTGCTGGTCGTGCCCTGCGCGTTCCACTTGTCGGTCTCGCGGTTCACATGCTGCTTCAGGACGACGGCCGCCGCCTGCGCCAGCGGCGATTCCATGTTTTCAGTGACGGTGATGACGGGGACGCCGCGCGCGCGGCAGATCTCCGCGATGGGGAAGAGCTCCTTCGTCTTGCCGCCGCGGGAGGCCAGCACCATCACGTCCCCCGGCTGGAGGAAACCCGTGGCGCCGTGGACGGCCTCCGCTGGCGAGATGAAGCGCGCCGGCCGCTCGATGCAGCACATCAGGTGGGCGAAGTGCTGGCAGACGATGCCCGAATGGCCGCAGCCGCTGGCGCCGATGCGCGGCGCCGCCGCCAGAAGCTCCACCGCCCGCGAAAAGGCGTCGTCGTCGAAGTAGGCCAGCATCTCCTGGAGGCAGGCCGCCTCGATGCGGTAGGCCTCTCTTGCGCATTGCAGCGCTTCTTGTGAAATCATCTTGCGTCCCTCCCTCCTGCTTGATCCGGAAGTTTTCCATAATTTAACGCGGCTTTTCAATCCGCGCTTGTTTGAAAAGAAACAAAATCATGTTAGATTATAACAAATTTCCGAAACCCCATAACGGAGAGAAGAATTGAACCCGAAGAACACCATCAGGGCCCCCTTCTTTGAAATCGGGCCGAAATCCTACCTCTACGGCCAGGACGTCATCGACCTGGCCAAGGCCGCCGACGCCGCCTCCGAAAAGTACGGCGTGGACATCATCTTCACGACACCGGTCGTGGAAATCGCGCGCGTCAAGGCCGCCACGCGACACATCCATGTCTTTGCGCCGCATATGGATCCGCTACGCCCTGGGCGCGGCCTGGCGGACATCCTGCCCGAATCGCTGACGGCCGCCGGCGCGGAGGGCGTCATGCTCAACCACTGCGAAAAGCCGCTCTCCTTCGAAGTGCTGCAGGAGACGATGAAGCGCGCGGAGGAGGTCGGCCTGACCACCATCGTCTGCGCCGGCTCCATGGCGGAGGCCGCCCGCATCGCCGCCCTCCATCCCGACATCATCGTCGCGGAGCCGTCGGAGCTCATCGCCACCGGCGTCTGCGCGGGGCCCGACTACGTGGCCGCCGCCATGCGCGCCGTCCACGACGTCGACAGCCATGTGCTCGTCCTGACCGCCGCCGGCATTGCCAACGGCAAGGACGTCTACGAGACGATCGCCGCCGGCGCGGACGCCACCGGCTCCTCCTCCGGCGTCGCCAAGGCCGCCGACCGGGCCGCCATGGTGGACGAGATGATTTCCGCCGTCCGCCGCGCCTGGGACGAACGGCAGTAACTCATACGCAGAGCCGTGCATTCCGACGGCGTCCCCGCCGTCGGAAAGGCGTAGGGTGCGTGGCGACGGCATCCCCGCCGTCGAAAAGGCGTAGGGTGCGTACCGACGGCCCCCCGCCGTCGGAAAGGCGTAGGGTGCGTGGCGACGGCGTCCCCGTCGTCGGAAAGGCGTAG
>CACZQQ010000160.1 GCA_902783355.1 uncultured bacterium | reverse complement strand
GAATACCGCGGACGCGGCATCGCGCGGCAGCTCTGCCTGACCATCCGCGACTGGTGCAGAACGCTCCATCCCGAATACAAGTCGCTGCCGCTCTACACGGGCAAGGACCGCGTCTATGAAAGCGCAGGCTGGCAGAACTACATTCCGCAGAAGCCCATGCGCGCGACGCTCGGCATGAAGACGTCGGCAATGCCCATCGAGGGCGGCCGCTTGCGCGACGACGAGGCGCAGGCAATCCGCCGCCTCTACGCCAACGGCGAGGACTTCTGCGGCAAGGTCATCCGCGGCGAGGCCAACGGCATCCAGGACTGGCCCCACGTCCTCACCGACGAGGCCAACTCATTCGTCGTGGAGGACGGCCTCTACGCCCTCCTCATCGACCGCGCCGTGACGGAACTCTACGCCGAAGACCGCGTCTCCGACGAGGCCCTGCTCGACTTCCTCCGCCGACTGCCCGCCAATGCGGACGGCACCCTGGACCTGGCGCTGCCACGGCAGGGCCGCGTCGCCAACGTGCTGCGCGCCTTCGGCTTCGCGCTTGACGACTGCCCCCGCGACCTGATGCACGGCGAACATCCCATGTATCTGGATCTGGAATCCCCCGGCTTCCATGCCCAGCCCGAAGCCGTCTTCTACCCGCTGGCTGACAAATTTTGATAACGCGCCAAGCCGCAGGAAAATGCGGCCCAATATGCGCCGAAAATGTAAAAAAAAACGTTTTTTTGCGTACGCGGCTTGTTTTTTGACCGGAAATGACCTATAATTGTCATAGGACGAAACAATCGACGTCCATTCCGGGGGGGTAATCCTGCGATTGCCTCCCAAAACCCGTAACAGATAAAATGGAGTACCCGAAAATGAAGAAATCGTTCACCCTGATTGAATTGCTTGTCGTCATCGCCATCATCGCGATTCTGGCGGCGATGCTGTTGCCGGCGCTGGCGAAGGCGCGTGCCAAGGCCCGCCAGATCTCCTGCGTCAACAACCAGAAGGGCCATGTGCTGTCCATCCTGATCTATGCGGACGACCACAACCAGCAGTTCCTGACCCAGACGGCCAGCCCCTGGCAGACCTGGTTCTACCGCATGGTCGCCAACAAGTACATCCAGTACAACGCCGCCAGCTGCGACTGCCCGTCCGGCCCCCGCAGCTACACCGACAATCCCAGCGTCGGCTACCAGCGCGTCTACGGCATGCCCCGCACGCCGTCCGAATGGGGCAACTACTATGGCAGCGCCTTCGTCGTCCCTGCCAACCAGGGAACCGCCACCAACGCCGGCTGCCTGAACTTCGGCGCCATGAACAACATGAAGATGATCCTTACCGACACCGAGGTCGTCAGCCTGAAGGCGGCCAACGCCACCAGCGCCCCCTTCCAGGTCTTCGAATGGAGCCCCTCCAGCTGGGGCAACATCATGTCCTCCTTCCATGACAACCGCATCAACGTGGGCTTCAGCGACGGCCATGTCCAGTCCATGGGCGCCAAGGAGATCAAGGCGGAAAGCGGCGACGTGGTCATCCGCTGGAGCTGGGTCGGCCTGGCCGGCGGCGCCACGATCTAAAAGAACATCCCCTCTGCCTCACAGAAGAAGGGACTGTTGCAATACCTTTCGCTGGCGGAAACGCCGCGCCCCGACGTCCTGAGTGCACGGCCTGTGGCCGTGCACACCTCGCCCCGCAGGCCTGCCAACGCGGAAACGCCCCGCGCCCCGACGTCCTGAGTGCACGGCCCGTGGCCGTGCACACCTCGCCCCGTGGCCGTGCACACCTGCTTCGGCGGAATGAAGGTCTTGCAGCAGCCCCTTCTTTTTTCGCAAATTTCTCCTCCCCCGGCGAGCATAGTCAACATCACAACCAACGGAGCCTCCCTCCATGAAACGAACCATCCTCATCGCGCTGCTGGCCTGCCTCTCCCTCTGCGCAGCCGACTGGCTGAAGCAGGGCACGCCGCGCCAGCTGACCTTCGGCCCAGGCAACGACATGGAGGCCGCCGCCGGCCCCGACGGCCGTATCGCCTACGAGAACGACGCCAAGGGCGGCCTGGAAATCTTCATCCTCGACCCCGCCACGGGCTTCACGGAACTCTTCGCAGGAGGCCCCCCGAACGTGATGGCGGCCTATCCGGCCTGGACGCCCGACGGCGGCCTCGTCTACGCCTTGAGCCAGCCCACCGGCACCGCCGCCGTGCAAGTCCCCAGGGGCGGCGATTTGGGCTGCAACCTCTGGCTCTACAGGAACGGCGTCCACAGGCGCCTCACCAAGGGGCTCTGGCGCGACTTCACGCCGTCGGTCTCCCCCGACGGACGGCGCGTCTGGTTCACGACCTCCCGCGGACGCCTGAACGTGGGCGACGGCTCACATCTGGCCTCCCTCGACCTGATGGACGACGCCTATCCCGTGACGGAACAGCACGAGGCCGCCTACACGGGCAACAGCGCGGCCGTCTCCCCCGTCGTCTCGCCCAGCGGAAAACTGGTGGCATGGGCGCAGGCAGACGGCGCCTTCGCCAACTGGCGCCTCCGCCTCTCATTAGCCAACAGCATGGACGCGGGACAGGCCCTGACGCCGCGCGAGATGAGCTGCTATGCGCCGCGCTGGTCGCCGGACGGCCGCTTCCTCGCCTTCACGGGCTTCAAGCCAGGCGACAACGGCTGGGGCGTCTGGCTCCTCGAAGTGCGCTCCGGCCTGCTGGCACGCGTAGAGACTGGCGACGGCAACGCCAAAAGCCCCTGCTGGACGCCTGACGGCAAGGCCCTCGTCTATGAAAACAACGCCACCGGCTCCTATAAGCTATATATGGTAGACGTGACGCTGAACCCGCCGCCCCTGCCCGCGCAACAGACGGCGCCCGTGTCCGAGCCGCGCACGACGGCCACCCTCGCATGGCAGAACGGCGTCCCCGTGTGGACGGACGCCGCCGGCAAGGCGCAGAAGGGCGAACCCCTGCGCAACGCGGGCTTCCTCTTCAGGTTGCCCTCCGGCATCGACTTCGGCAACGAGACCTTCTTCCTGCGCGGCCGCTTCCGGATCGATGAAATCCCCCAAAGCGGCGTCGCCGTCCTGACCGCCAGCTTCTACCCCTTCAGCACCGCCCCTGCGTGGCAGCTCCTTGTGGACAACAAAGGCAGGATGCGCTTCACCTCCCGGTCGCTCGACGGCACCTACACCGACATCGGCGGCAACCAGTCCGTGAAGGCCGGCCAGAGCTACGGCTTCATCGCCGTCCACGAACCCAGCGGCATGACCCACCTCTTCGTGGAAGGCCTTGCCCCGATCGCAGCCCTTCTGGCGCCCACCGGCGTGCACACGGGCGCGCAGGCGCTGACCATCGGCTGCGCCGGCGGCGGCTCCTTCCCTGTCAAGGGCGGCTTCGAGACACTGGAGTGCGGCACGGGCTTCCCCCCCGACATGCCGCGTCCCAAGACCCTGCAGGAACTCTTCGCGGAGGAGGACAAATAGATGAAAAAGAGCGTGACACTTCTGCTAGCCGCCCTCATGGCCTGCGCCGCCTTTGCCGCCGACCCCGACAAGCCCCTGGAAATCATGGCGCTTGTGGACCACTTCGACTTCGTCGGCGTTTCCGACCCTGCGCACAAGGGGCAGTACCTCTACGATTCGGAGACATCCGAAGGGTGCGCGAAGAT
>CACZQQ010000159.1 GCA_902783355.1 uncultured bacterium | reverse complement strand
TGGTCGCCGGAGAACTTGAAGGCTCCGTGGGATGTGCCGATCGCGCAGGCGAGAGAGTCGCAGCCCGTCTTCGAGACAAAGTCGATGACTTCCTCGGGGCGGGTGTAGATGTGCTCGGCGGCCTTGACATCCTCTTCGATGCCCTTGAGCTGGCCCAGTTCCGCCTCGACGACGAGGCCCTTGGCGTGGGCGCGGTCGACGACGCGCTTGGTGATGGCGACGTTCTCCTCGTAGGGGAAGGCGGAGGCGTCGATCATGACGGAGGAGTAGACGCCGGAGTCGATGCAGTCATAGCAGGTGGCCTCGTCGCCGTGGTCCAGGTGCACCGCGAAGATGGCCTCGGGGAAGATCTCGTTGGCGGTCTTCATGAGGGCCTCGAGCATCTTCTTGTGGGTGTAGGCGCGGGCGCCCTTGGAGAGCTGGACGATGAAGGGGGCCTTGGAGCGCACGTTGCCCTCGAAGAGGCCCATGGTCTGCTCCAGGTTGTTGATGTTGTAGGCGCCGATGGCGTACTTGCCGTAGGCGTGCTTGAAGAGTTCTTTGGTGGTGACAATCATGGTGGTTACCTCGATTGGTTTATGGGTGAATTGGCCGGTTGGAACGGGATGGATCCGGTCAGCGCAGTTAATATAACCGGACTGGCCGGAACGGTTGCCCTTCGACTAGTGGATGACGATGCGCACAGGCATGCCGACCTTGAGGTCGGCGTCGCTGCGGATGGAGGGATTGGCCTGCAGGAAGTCCTCCCGCAGGATCTCGATGGCGTTGCAGATGCTGTCGATGGTGTCGCCCTCGCAGACGAAGTATTCCATGGTGCGGACCTCCTCCGCAGGGAGCTCTGCGGGGGCCGCGGCCGCGCCGGCGCCCGCGTTCTCCACGACGACCACGGGGCCGTCGTCCTTGACGGGCTCGACGGGGGCGTCGGTCTTCGGCGGCGCGGCGTTCGTCGCAGGTGTCGCCGCAGGCGCGGCCGCGCCGCCTTCGCCGCGCAGCTTGAGCTGCTGGCCGATCTTGAGGCGGTCGCTGGTCAGCCCGTTCCATGTGCGGATGTCGGAGACCGCGACGCCGAAGCGGTCGCCGATCTTCCACAGGGAGTCGTTGGCGGCGACGGTGTACAGGCCGTCCGCCGGAATGGGTTCACGCCCCTTCTTGGCGCCGCTCTTGGCGGTGGCGGCGGCCGCCGTGCCGCCCGTCTTGCCGGAGGAGGCCGCCGCGCCGTCGAGGTTCGCCGCGCCCGCCGGCATGACCAGCGTCTGGCCGACGATGAGCTTGTTCGGGTTGATGCCGGGGTTCAGCGCGACGATGTCGCTCACCTTGGCATTGTGGGCGCTGGCGATGCGGCCCAGGATGTCGCCGCTCTTCACGACGTAGGTGCCGCCGGCGGTGGCGGCCGCCGCGGACTTGCCTGCGGAGGGGGCGCCGCCCTTGCCGACGAGGTCGGCCGAGGGCACCTTGCCGTTGGCGACCACGGGGAAGTTCTGCCGATGGGCGGCGGCGGGCTGGCCCTGCGGGGCGGCGGGCGCGGGCGCAACCGCGTCGGCCGCGTCCTGGATGTCGGCGGGGCCCTCGGCGTCGGCGAAGGCGACATCCTCTTCCGGCGCGGGGACGATGGTCCCCTCTCCGTCGAAGTTGTCGGTCGGCGCGGGCACGTCGGCGGGGGCCGGCGCGGCCTTGAGGCTCTGCGGGCGCTTGGAGGGTTCGGCGTAGGCGGGCGGGACGCTGCCGCGGTCGCTCATCACGCCCTTGTACGGATTCACCGGCTTCGGCTTCTTGCTGGAGGCGCAGCCGCACGCCACCGCCACCACAACAACCAGGCACAGCATGGCGACAACGCGCCAGATTCCCTTCTTGCTCATTTGCACTGCTCCTTGAATTTTAGATGTCATGACTGTATCTACTGAAAGAAAAACCATCGTCTTGGGGGGACTCTCACTTCTGGCCGCGGGCGGCGAGGGCGGCGCGGACCGCGCGGACAAAGACCTCGCCGCGGTGGATGTAGTCGCGGAACATGTCCATGCTCGCGCAGCCAGGCGAGAGCAGGACGGCGTCGCCCGCCTGCGCCGCCTCCGTGGCGGCCTGGACCGCCGCCTCCAGGGAGTCGCATTGCGAGACGGGAACCGAATCCCGCCACGCCTCCGCCAGGCGCGAACGGCACTGCCCTATCAGGAAAGCGGACTTAACATACATTCTCAATTCGGTTTTAACCTCTTCAAGAGTGCATCCCTTGTCCAATCCGCCCGCAATCAGGAGGACGCGGCGGCCGCGCCCCGGGCCGACGGTGCGCAGCGCCTGGACGACCGCATCCACGTCCGTCGCCTTGGAATCGTCGTAGAAGTCCACGCCGCCGGCCTGGGCCACCAGCTGGATGCGGTGGGCGCCCACGCGGAAGGCGCCGATGCAGCCGTGGCAGGCCTCCAGCGGCAGCCTGAGGGCGCGGACGACGGCGGCGACCGCGCAGAGGTTGGCCAGATTGTGGTTGCCCTTCAGCTGCAGCGTCGGGCGCGCGTAGCGCACCTGCCATTTGCCGAAGCCTTCGCCCGCGGCGACGTACTCCGCCGCGCCGCCCGGCTGGACGCCCCAGTCGCCGGGCACCGGCTTCACGCCCTCCGGCGCCTGTCCCGCGCCGCTTACCCACAGCAGCCGCCGCGCTACGCCGGCGGGCGCCGCCACGACGGAGGCGAGGCTTTCGGGGCAGACGACGCAGCCGCCGGGGACGACGAGGCGGGCGAGTCCCGCCTTCAGGCCGCGGTAGGCCTCGAAGGAGCCGTGGCGGTCCAGATGGTCGGGAGTCACGTTGAGGACGATGCCTGCCGCCAAACGGAGGCTGGCGGCGTGCTCAAGTTGGAAGCTGCTGATTTCCAGAATGATGTGGTCTGCCTTCGTGCCGTCGGCGACCACTTGCGACAGCGGCAGGCCGATGTTGCCTGCGGCGACGGCGCGCGCGCCCGCCGCGTTCAGGCAGGCGGTCAGCAGCTCGGTGGTGGTCGTCTTGCCGTTGGTGCCGGTGACGCCGATGAGGGGGATTCGGCAGAAGGCGGCCGCGAACTCCAGCTCGCCCAGAAGCGCGGCGCCCGTGCCCTGCGCAAAGCGGTGCAGCGGCGAATCCAGCGGGATTCCGGGGCTGACGACGCACCACTCCGGCGCGGGGAGGTCCGCCGGCGCCGCCTCCGGCATGCTGCCGCGCACGGTGACGCCCGACGGAAGGCCGGAGAGCTTCTCGGCGGGCGCGCTGTCCCAAAGCTCCACCTGCGCGCCCAGCTTCAGCGCCAGCGCGGCGGCGGAGCGCCCCGAAAGGCCGCCGCCCAGGACGGCGATGCGCCGCCCTCCAATCTCCTGCATCCCAATTCCCAACGACTGCTGCATTGCCATCTTGCCGCGCCCCGCCTATTGCCTGACCACGCCGATGTAGGGCAGGTTCCTGTACAACTCATTGGCGTCCATGCCGCAGCCGACCACGAAGAGGTCGGGGATCTCGAAGCCGACCCAGTCCGGCGTGAAGCCGCGGGCCATCTCGTGGCGTTCGTGCGCCTTGGAGACCAGCACGGCGGTCTTGACCGTCTTGGCGCCGTTGCGCAGCAGGTGGTTGCGGACGGTGCAGAGGGTCAGCCCCGAGTCGAAGACGCCGTCCACCAGCAGGACATGCCTGTCTTCGACGGTCAACTTCGTGCCGCCGCGGATGCGGATGTTGCCCGTGGAGTGCTCGCCGACGTAGCTTGAGGCGGCCAGCGTGTCGAAGAGGCACTGCCCCTTGAGGGCGCGCGCCAGGTCGACGGCGAAGAAGGTGGCGCCGTTGACCAGCGCCAGAAGCGTGAACTGGCGCCCCTCGTAGAAGGCGTCGATCTCGCGCGCCATCTCGGCGACGCGCGCCTTGATCTGCTCTTCCGTGTAGAGAACTTCCAACATGGGCATTCCTCCGTTCAGGGCGTCTCCTCGATGATGTCCTCGCACGTCTTGCCGGCCGGAATCATGGGGAGGACCTGCGTGTCGCTATCTACATGGATATCAAGTAGATATGGACCTCTTGCGGCAAGCATCCGCTTCAGGGCGCCCTCCAGCTCCTCCAGGCGGCCGACCTCCTCGCCGGGCACCATGTAGCCCGCCGCGATGGCGCGGAAGTCGGGGTAGGGGCGGCCTGCCTGCGGCACATGCAGGT
>CACZQQ010000158.1 GCA_902783355.1 uncultured bacterium | reverse complement strand
CTTGTCGTCAATGGAATAGGATGTGAAATACCATCAGAGGACATGTGGAAATTTCCACACGCATGTCTACAAAAATGCACAGTCCGCTCCGGCGGCCGGTCGCAGCAGGCGCAGGACGGACGGGACGGATGCAAGAAGACTTAAACCTGGTTAATAATTATTAATAATGTTATATTATGAAAGTTTTCCTGAAGGGGGGGCGTCTTGGGCGCCTTTTCTTTTCAGGCCAGCAGTTAGTCACTCCTAAACATTTTCCAGGCAAGTCAGCGATGAAGACGCTTCGCGAAGCGAGAGTAGGCGACACGGCGACAGTTGTGAAGCTGCATGGCGAAGGGGCCTTGCGGCGCCGCGTCATGGACATGGGCATCACCAAGGGGACGGAGCTGTATGTGCGCAAGGTGGCGCCCCTGGGGCATCCCATCGAGCTGATGGTGCGCGGCTACGAGCTGTCGCTGCGCAGGGCGGACGTCGACATCATCGAGATTGCGTAGCGGGAGGCGCTGGCATGGGCATCAGGATCGCGCTGGCCGGCAACCCGAACTGCGGCAAGACGACGCTCTTCAACGCGCTGACGGGCAGCAACCAGTATGTGGGCAACTGGCCGGGCGTGACCGTCGAGAAGAAGGACGGTCGCCTCCTGAAGCGGCCCGACGTCGTCCTCCAGGACCTGCCGGGCATCTATTCCCTCTCGCCCTATTCGCTGGAGGAGGTCATCACGCGCGGCTATCTGGTGGACGAGCGGCCCGACGCCATCCTCGACATCGTGGACGGCACCAACATCGAGCGCAACCTCTACCTGACGACGCAGCTGGTCTCCCTTGGCATCCCCATCGTCATCGCCATCAACATGATGGATGTCGTCCGCAAGAACGGCGACAGGATCGACCTGAAGAAGCTGTCGGCGGCGCTGAAGTGCCCCGTGGTCGAAATCTCCGCGCTGAAGGGGACGGGCGTCGACGAGGCGGTGGAGGCGGTCATGGGCGTGGTCTCCGTCAAGCACACGGGCGAGCCGCCGCGCATCTTCAGGGGGAACGTCGAACACGCCATCGCGCACATCGAGGAATCCCTTGAGGACAAGGTGCCGCGGGAATCGCTGCGCTGGCACGCCATCAAGGTCTTCGAGCGCGACAAGGAGGTCCTCAAGCGGCTGGCGCTGGACAAGGAGCTGCTGGCCCACCTCGAGGAGCACATCCGCGACTGCGAGCAGGAGCTCGACGACGACGCGGAGGCCATCATCATCGACCAGAGCTACGCCTACGTGGAGGAGGTCGTGAAGCGGGCCGTCGTCAAGAAGCCGCGCAAGAACAAGCTCTCCGTGTCGGACAAGATCGACCGCGTGGTCACGAACCGCTGGCTGGCGCTGCCCATCTTCGCGGTCGTCGTCTGGTTGATGTATTTCATTGCGGTCCAGACAGTCGGCGGCTGGCTGACCGACTGGGCCAACGAAGGCGTCTTCGGGGAGGGGTGGTTTGTGTGCGGCACCGTGGACACGAAGGCCTTCTCCGCGCCGGAGGTCACCGCGCGGCGCGAGGCCGACCCTTCATTCACCTGGGAGAACGTCTCCGGCCAATATGCGCTGTCCCGCAGGATTGTCGGCGCGTGGGAGGCGGCCTATCTCAAGGAGGTGGGCCTGCCGGAAGACGCTCCGAACCGCGATGAGGTGTTGTTCACCTGCGACCCAGCGATTGCCGCCAAGGTCAAGGTCCACATCGTCGTCGACGACCCGGAGACGGGCGAAATCGACAAGGCGGCCACACGCGACTACGGCTTTAACGACTACCTCTTCGCCCACGGAATGTCCCGGCAGTCGCCAAACCCGTCGGACTTCGGCCTCTGGGTGCCTGGCCTGCCCGCCCTGACGGAACGCCTCTTCGACAGGCTGGGCATCCCGCCGGACGGGTGGCTGCACGCGCTCGTCTTCGACGTCTTCTTCATGGGCGTGGGCACGGTGCTTGGCTTCGCGCCGCAGATCATGATCATCTTCCTCTTCCTCGCCTTCCTGGAGGATTCGGGCTACATGTCCCGCGTGGCCTTCATCATGGACCGCCTCTTCCGCGCCTTCGGGTTGTCCGGCAAGTCCTTCATCCCCATGCTGATAGGCATGGGCTGCGGCGTGCCCGCCGTCATGGCCAGCCGCACCATCGAATCGCAGAGGGACCGCCGCATGACCATCATGCTGGCCACCTCGATCCCCTGCGGCGCCAAATACGCCATCATCGCCATGTTCACCACCGCCTTCTTCAAGGGGAACGCCTTCGTCGCCACGGCCATGTATCTGCTTGGCATCGCGGTCATTGTCTTCGGCGGCCTGGCCCTCAAGAAGACCGCCGTCTTCGCCGGCGACCCCGCCACCTTCGTCATGGAGCTGCCCGCCTACCACTTCCCCTCCGTCGGGGGCATGCTGCGCAGCATGTGGGACCGCACGAGCCACTACATCGTCAAGGCCGGCACCCTCATCTTCCCCGCCTGCGTCATCATCTGGTACATGATGCACTTCAACTGGACCTTCTCCATGGTCGAGACGCTTGACCAGTCCATCCTGCACGACATCGGCTCCTGCATCGCCTGGTTCTTCGCGCCGCTGGGCTTCGGCAACTGGGAGGGCGCGGTCGCCACGGCCGCCGCGCTTGTCGCCAAGGAGCAGTCCGTCGCCAACCTCGCCATGTTCGCCGGCAACACGGACGCCGTCGGCACGGCGCAGGCCATCCACGCCCTCTTCGACAGCTGGAACGCGGGGGCCGGCCTGGCCTCCCTCACGGGCCTCTCCTTCCTCATCATGAACCTGTGGGATCCGCCCTGCATCGCCGCCATGGCAACCATCTGGCGCGAAATGGGATGCGCCAAATGGGGCGCCATCGCGCTCCTCTTCCAGCTCCTTGTCGGCTACAGCATGGCCCTCGTCGTCTTCCAGCTGGGAGGTTGGCTCTTCTACGGACGCCCCTTCGGCTTCTGGACGGCGGCCGCCATCCTCCTGCTGCTCTTCACACTCTATCTGGTCTTCAGGCCTATGCCAAAATCTAGGACGGCAACAAGATGAATATCGCCTCCGTTGTCATTCTGGCCCTTGTCCTGCTCGCCTTCGCGGGCGCCGTCGCCTACCGTCTGCGCCATCGCGGCTCCTGCTGCGGATGCGGATGCGACGGCTGCAAGGGCGGCGACGGCTGCCGTTGCGGAAAATAGCGGCTGTTCCGCGCGTCAGGGCGGCGCGCGTCAGCAAGCTGGGCGGGCCGTCCCGCGATGGCCTGCACCGCCAGCCGTGCGGTGGCGAAGGCCGCGTGCAGGTTGTAGCCGCCGGTCGGGCCGTCCACATCCATGAGCTCCCCTGCGAAGTAGAGGCCGGGGCAGCGCTTCGACTGCATCGTGCGCGGGTCGATCTCCTCCAGCGCGACGCCGCCGACGGTGACGATGGCCTCCTTGAGGGGGCGGATGCCCTGCACGGGCAGCGGAACATCCTTCAGGCGCGCCCAGTCGGCGGGCGTGCGCATCGTGCGCCGCAGACCCTCCAGCAGGGCGGGCGGCAGCAGGCGCGCGACGGCGGCGGCGTTCAGGCGTTGCGGCGGCACATTCGGCGCGAAGTCCGCCCGCAGCTCGAAGTCGCGCAGGTTGCGCCGCGCGATGAGGCGCGTCGCGTCGAAAATGGCGGAGCCGCGCAGGATGCCGCCATCGCACAGGATGTTGCCGTGCAGCGTGGCGACGGTCTCGCCGCGCGAGAGGACGCGGAGCGCCACGTCCGGAATGTCGTCTTCGCGTCCGTGGGCCAGCCAGTTGTAGTTGCTGTCGTCGATGTCCACGCCGGCGAGGCCCGCCCGCAGCGGCGTCACCGTGTGGCCGAGTTGCGCGGCGAGGCGCTGCCCGTCGCCGACGCTGCCAGTCTTGGGATAGGAGACGCCGCCTGTCGCCAGAAGGATGTT
>CACZQQ010000157.1 GCA_902783355.1 uncultured bacterium | reverse complement strand
GCCCGGCCGCACGGGGAAGGAGATTCCGCTGGAGGTCGTGGAGCGCCTGGCCACCCATCCGCAGGTGGCGGCCATCAAGGAGGCCGCCGGCTCCGTGGAGCGCGTCAACGCCATCCGCAGCCGCTGCAGCCTGACCGTCCTTTCGGGGGACGACAGCCTGGCGCTGCCCATGATGGCGGTGGGCGCCAACGGCGTCATCAGCGTCCTGTCGAACCTGGTGCCCGCCGCCGTCACGGAGATGTGCCGTCTGGCGCTGGCGGACCGCTTCGCGGACGCCCGCAAGATCCATGAGAAGTACTACCCCCTGTCGCACGCGCTCTTCATCGAGAGCAATCCGATTCCCGTGAAGGCCGCCATGGCCGACCTGGGCATGCTGGCCGAAGAGTACCGCCTGCCTCTCTGCCCCATGTCCCCCGCCAACCGCGAAATCCTCCGCGCCGCCATGCGCCAGTGCGGCCTCCTGAAATGAGCCGGAGCAACCGCCAGACAACACCCCTGCAGTTCGACCTGGTGGATCTTCCCGACGAGGGGAAGACGCTGGAAGGCGAAATCACGCCCGCCCAGCTGCTGCTGGAGGACGAGGCGCGCCGCGTCTTCCTCTCCCCCCTCCGGTTCCGCCTCCACCTGAGCCCCGTCAACTCCGGACACGACCTGCTGGTGCAGGGCGAAGTCGCCGGCGCCGCCCGCGTCGTCTGCGACCGATGCGACACGCCTTTCGAATGGTCCTTCGCCTCCGACGGACTCTGCCATGAGTACGAAAATGCATTTGGCAAGACAATTGATCTGACAGAACAGATTAGAGAGGATATATTATTGGACTTTCCGCAGCATTTCCTCTGCCGGGACGACTGCCGGGGCCTCTGCCCGCGATGCGGCGCCAACCTGAACGAGGGGCCATGCGGCTGCCCCGACGAGGACGCCGCAGGCGAGGCGGGCGACGAGGACGACGGCGGGGGCGCCAGCCCCTGGGCGGCCCTCGACAGCATCAAGTTGCCGCCTCAGTGAAGGAAAGCCGGATTTTCATCATCTCATTTCAATCCATTCGCGAATCATAGGAGAACCGAAAGATGGCCGTTCAACAATGCAAGAAGAGCAAGATGCGTGTCCGCCAGCGCCATGCGCAGCTGCGCTATCGTGGCCTGGAGCCGCACACCTGCACCAACTGCGGCGCCCCCTGCCTGCCCCACCGCGCCTGCACCGCTTGCGGCTACTACGGCGGCAAGCAGGTCCTGACCGTCAAGGCCCCCAAGGGCAACTAAGCTAGGGGAGGACGCAGCCTCCGCACCTCACGGCCTTATATGCCATAGCGACATATAAGGCTTTTTTCTTTACTTGGGACGACGATTTCATGGACAACCAAAGCATCCTGGCCATTGACATGATGGGCGGCGACTTCGCGCCGCAGGCGGCGGTCGATGGCGTCAAGGAGGCGCTTGAACGCTTCGGAGACGCCTACAAGCTGCTGCTGGTCGGCCAGCAGGGGCCGCTGGAGCCGCTCCTGCGCGAAGCCGGCCTCGACCTCAAGGACGAGCGTCTTGAGCTGGTGGACGCGCCCGAGGTGGTCGGCATGGGGGAGCATCCCGTGCAGGCCATCCGCAACAAGCGGAAGAGCTCCATCAGCATCGGCATGGACTTGGTGAAGGCCGGCCGCGCGCAGGGCTTCTTCAGCGCCGGCAACACGGGCGCCGTCGTCGCGGCCGCCTTCCTGAAATGGCGGATGCTGCCAGGCCTCTCGCGGCCCGGGCTGGCCACCGCCATGCCCGGCGAAAACGGCTTCTGGCTGCTGATGGACGCCGGCGCGACGGTGGACTGCTCGGCGCAGAACCTCGCGCAGTTCGCCGTCATGGGCGACCTCTACGCGCGCAGGGTCATGGGCTGCGCCGCCCCCAAGGTGGGCCTCCTCTCCAACGGCACGGAGGTCAGCAAGGGCAACCGCCAGACGCAGGACGCCTTCAAGCTGCTCAACGAGCTGAAGAACATCAATTTCGTCGGCAACATCGAGGGGCACGACCTCTTCACGCAGAACGTCGACGTGGTCATCTGCGACGGCTTCGTGGGCAATGTCGTGCTCAAGACAAGCGAACGCCTGGCCAAGTTCGTGGGGCAGCTGCTCAAGCAGCAGCTGCTCTCCAAGACGGCCTGGAAGCTGGGCGCGCTGATGTGCAAGGGCGCCTTCGAGGCCCTCAAGAAGTCGGTGGACGCCACCGAAGTGGGCGGCGTGCCGCTCCTGGGCGTGAACGGCAACTGCGTCATCGGCCACGGCAACTCCAACGGGCACGCCATCGCCAACGGCATCCGCGCCGTCGGCCGTCTTGTTGAATGCCGCCTCAACGACGACATCATCAACCAGGTCCACGAATCCGCCCTGGACAACATGGAGTGACACCATGTCCGACCGCATCGCCTACATCTTCGCCGGCCAGGGCGCCCAGCACCCCGGCATGGGAATGGCCCTCCACGAAGCCCACGAGGCCGCGCGGCGCCTCTACGCCGAGGCCGACCGCATCCTCGGCTGGGAGGTCTCGCGCCTCTGCTTCGAGGGGCCGCAGGAAGCCCTGACCGCCTGCGCCCACTGCCAGCCCGCCATCTACGTGACCGCGCTGGCGCAGCGCGCCGCCCTCCAGGAGCAGGGCGAATCCCCCGCCCTCTGCGGCGGCCTCTCGCTGGGCGAACTGTGCGCCCTCACCGCCGCCGGCGCCTTCGACTTTGAGACCGGCCTCAAGGCGGTCGCCCGCAGAGGGCAGCTCATGGACGAGGCCTGCCGACGCCATCCGGGCGGCATGACCGCCGTCATCGGCGCGGAGCCGGAGGCCGTCGCCGAAGCCTGCCAGCGCCACGGCATCGACGTGGCCAACTACAACTGCCCTGGGCAGCTCATCATCAGCGGCGAGCGCGACAAGGTGGCCGCCTGCGCCGAGGAGCTGGCGCCCAAGGCCCTCAAGACCGTCCCGCTGGAGGTGGCCGGCGCCTACCACTCCCGCCTCATGCGGGAGGCCGCCGACGCCTTCGCCGAATATCTGGCGGGCGTCGCCGTCGCCGCCCCCGCCCTCCCCGTCGTCCACAATGTGACAGGCGCCCTTTCCGAAGGGACGCCGGAGGCCATCCGGAAGCACCTCGGCGAGCAGGTCTGCTCGCCCGTCCGCTGGGAGGCCTGCGTGCGCACCATGCTGCCGCTGTGCGACACCTTCCGCGAACTGGGCCCAGGCAAGGTCCTCTCCGGCCTCATGAAACGCATTGACCGCTCCCGCCAAGTCCTCTGCGACGACATCTGATGACAATTCAGGGAAACAATTGACATGATTGGCCTCTTGCTTGAAAACCAGTGCGCACTTGTGACGGGCGGCACGCGCGGCATCGGGCGCGCCATCGCTGAGGCCTTCCTGCGCGAAGGCGCACGCGTCGTCCTGACAGGGCGCAATGCGGAAGCCGCTGAGGCCGCCGCCGCCGCGCTCGTGCAGGCCACGGGGCGCGAAGAGGGCGCCGCCGTCGGCCTGGCCGCCGACCTCTCCACCGCCGACGCGGCGACCGCCTGCGTCGCCGCCGCCGTCGAACAACTGGGCGGGCGCCTGGACATTCTCGTCAACAACGCGGGGCTGACGCGCGACACCATGGCCCTGCGCCTCAACGAGGAGGCGTGGGACGCCGTGCTGGACACCGATTTGAAGGCGGTCTTCTTCTGCGCGCAGGCGGCGCTGCGGCCAATGCTGAAGGCGCGACGCGGCCGCATCGTCAACCTCTCGTCGGTGGTGGCGCTGACGGGCAACGCGGGGCAGTGCAACTACGCGGCGGCGAAGGCGGGCGTCCTGGGCCTGACACGCGCGCTGGCGCGGGAAGTCGCCTCGCGGAACATCACGGTGAACGCGGTGGCGCCCGGCTTCGTGGAAACCGACATGACCGCAGGACTCTCGCAGGAGATACGCGACCGCGCCATCGCCGCGATTCCGCTGGGGCGCATCGCGCAGCCCGCCGAAATCGCGGAGGCGGTGCTTTTCCTGGCCAGCGACAAGGCGGCCTACATCACGGGGCAGTGCCTCTCCGTCAACGGCGGTCTGGCTATGGCGTAACTATTTGAACGCAAATAGGTTACGCAATTTATTCTATTCTTCGATGACAGGCGTGATGTAGTTCGGGCTGATGACCAGTTCGGGAATCACGCCTTCTTTCTCCTTGAAGGAGGCTGTACCTATATACATAAGCCGCGGATGGACTTGCGTGGCCGAATTATGGGCGTGGAAGACGAGGCGAAGATTGCCGTCGCGGTCGCGGAAGAAGGAGTGGTGGCCGACGCCGACCAGGCCGCCGCACCGCTGCAGCAGCGGATTGTGCGGATATTTCCGCCAGATGTCGCCGATGCGCTCCGTCACAGCGCAGCCAATGCCGTAGTCGTGGCTCTCATAGCCATTGCCTGAATACGTCAAGTAGTAGCGCCCCTTGTATTTGAGGACGAAACCGCCTTCGTTGACGCGGCCGGCCTTGCGCTCCCACGGCTGGTAGGCGCGGATGCAGTAGCGCAGCGTCTCCGGCTTGACATG
>CACZQQ010000156.1 GCA_902783355.1 uncultured bacterium | reverse complement strand
TCAAGAATGAAAACATAGGCGCGATTCCCCTTCTGCCTGGGGACGAAGGCGGCGCCGCCCTCAAGAAGTTTGTCAACGAGATCCTTGCAAAGAAAGACGCACAATCGCATCTGCACGCTGTCATTCCCACACGTGGAACAATACTCCAAATCGTGGAATCGCCCCTCCGTATGGGTGAACAGTCCCACACCCACGCAAGAGCAACTGATTGAATTCAACCAATAGTTGATAGATTATCGCCCCCATGCCTCTGCGTCCCAAACGAACTGAGTCAGCCCAAAGGTCTTCCTGCACGTCAAGGCACTGGCGACGGCGGCCGCACGACGGCCCGCGCGCGGCGACCCCTTCTTCTACAGGCCGTCCGCCGACAGCCAGGGGCGCCGCGCGCATGAAAAAGGAAGAGGGCACGCAATTTTGGAAACCGCGACTACATTAATGCACTTCAAGCATCGCAAGGCTTCCTGACAGGCAAAGCCGCATCGCGAAGGAAAAGCATGACAAGACTACCGGGCATATCGATGACGGAGGGCGCGCCGTGGCGTCACACGCTGCGCTTCGCGCTTCCCGTGCTGGCCGGCGCCCTGCTGCAGCAGCTCTACAACACGGCGGACATGGTCATCGTGGGACGCTACGCGGGCGAGGGCTCCCTCTCCGCCGTGGGGACCACCGGCAGCTTCGTCTTCCTCTTCCTGGCGGTGGCCCTGGGCATCTCGGCGGGCAACGGCGTGGTCGTCTCGCAGCGCTACGGCGCCGACGACGAGCGCGGCACCCGCGCCAACGCCGCGACGGGCCTGCTGCTGATGGGCGGCCTGGCGGCCGTGGCGACGGCGGCGGGCCTGGCGGCCTCCCGCCCCGCCTGCGTCCACCTGATCTCCGTCCCGCCCGAAATCCTGGAGGAGACGCTGCTCTACTTCCGCGTCTACGCCCTCGGCCTGGTCTTCCAATACGGCTACAATGCGGTCGCCGCCATCCTCAGGGCGGTGGGGGACAGCGCGGCGACGCTCTACTTCCTGCTGGTCTCCTCCGTGCTGAACGTGGCGCTCGACCTGCTCTTCGTAGCCGCCTTCCGCTGGGGCGTGGCGGGCGCCGCCGCCGCCACGGGCATCGCCCAGCTCGGCTCCTTCGCCGCCGCCTACCTCTACATGCACCGCAGGTATCCCCTCTTCCGCTTCCACGCCAAGGACTTCCGATGGAGCGGCGCCATGGCGCGCGACACCGTGCGGATCGGCCTGCCCATCGTCCTGCAGCTCTCCGTCGTCGCCTTCGGCCTGACCTTCATCCAGCGGGCGGTGAACGGCTTCGGGAGCGCCATGACCGCCTCCTTCACCGTCGGCCACCGCAAGGAACTGTACCTGAACCTGCCCTGCCACGCCTTCCACACCACGCTGGCCACCTACGCGGGCCAGAACTTCGGCGCGGGAAAGCTCTCCCGCATCCGCGCCGGAACCCGCCAGACCCTCCTGATGTCCCTCCTGCTGACGGTCGCCGTCTCCGTGATGGTCTGGGGCTTCGCGGACGAAATCGTGGCCCTCTGCGGGCTGGGCGGCGAGGCCGCCGGCTACTGCCTGCGCCACCTGCGGGCCGTCGCCCTCATCAATGTCGTGCTCTCCGTCTACATCCCGCTCTTCGGCGTCTTCCAGGGGACGGGGCACAGCGGCGTGATGGCGGTGGTCGCCACCGGCGCGCTGGGCATGCGCGTCCTCGTCACCTACCTCTTCCGCCACAGCGCCTTCCTGGGCCACAGCGTCGTCTGGTGGAACGGCATCTTCGGCTTCGGCATGGGCTTCCTCATCTCGTGGAGCTACTATCTCGGCGGCCGCTGGGCGCAGGGAAAACGGCGCGACACGCCCGCCGGGCGCTAGACAAAGGCCCCAGTTATGCTACATTAAGCCAAGTCGCCGCACGCGCCGAGACGCACGTGAAAGCATGAGAGAACGAGAGGCACAACCATGAAAGTCCTGATGATCAACGGCAGCCCGCGCCAGAACGGCAACACGGCGCGCGCCCTCGCCGAAATCGCCGCCACGCTCAAGACGGAGGGAATCTCCTCCGAAATCCTCTGGATTGGCAAGGGGGCCGTCCACGGCTGCACCGCCTGCGGCGCCTGCCGCGCCCAAGGCGCCGGCAAATGCGTCTTCGACGACGACATCGCGAACCGCATCGCCGAGCGGCTCCCCGCCGCCGACGCCATCGTGCTCGGCTCGCCGACCTACTACGGGCAGCCCTCGGGGGCGCTGCTGGCCGTGTGGCAGCGCGTCTGCTTCGCCGCCAGCGAACACATCATGCACAAGCCGGCGGCCTCGGTGGCCATCTGCCGCAGGGGCGGCTCCACGGCGGCCTTCCAGTGCCTCAACATGTCCTTCGAGATGCTCAACTGCCTTCTCGTCGGCTCGCAGTACTGGAATGTCTGCTTCGGCATGACCGAAGGGCAGTGCGAACTGGACACGGAGGGGATGCAGACCATGCGGACGCTCGCCCACAATATGGCCTGGCTCCTCAAGAACCTCCACCGCGAAGGCGCGATCCCGCACGCGGCGCCCGAGGAGACCCAGTGGATGCACTTCATACGGTGAACCGCAACGGCGACGGCACCCCCCAAGGGCAAGCCAGTCGCGCGATCGCATAACTACTTGATTTTCAATAAGTTACAGAAACAAACCCCATGAAGGTCATCGCAATCAACGGCAGCCCGCGCAAGGGCTGGAACACGGACACGCTGCTGCAGAAGGCGCTTGAGGGCGCGGCCTCGGCGGGCGCGGAGACGGAGATGGTCCACCTCTACGACCTCAGCTTCAGGGGCTGCGTCAGCTGCATGGCCTGCAAGCTCCGGAAGGAGCCGCGCCCCTGCCGCTGCGTCCAGCGGGACGACCTGACGCCCGTGCTGGAGCGCCTCCACGCGGCGGAGGCCGTCATTCTGGGGAGCCCCGTCTACTTCAGCGAGGTCACGGGCGAGATGCGCTCCTTCATCGAGCGCTTCCTCTTCCAGTACCTCAATTACGACGACTTCGCCAAGCCGCTGAGCCCCGCCAAGAGGTGCGCCTGGATCTACACCATGAACTGCCCCGAATCGCTCTTCGACAAGACCGGCTACGCGGCCCTCTTCCGGCGCTACGAGGAGTGGATGCGCCACTACTTCGGCCACTGCGAGACGCTCCTCGCCACCGACACGATGCAGGTCAGGGACTACAGCCGCTACCATCTCGCGAACTTCGACGCGGCGGCGAAGCGCCTCCGCCACGAGACCGTCTTCCCGCAGGAGTGCCAGAAGGCCTTCGAACTCGGCAGGCGCCTGTGCGCCGCCGAAGGAGGCGAATGATGTTCAGGCCCATGCGCCGAATCAAGCAGCAGCTCCCCGAGGCGGAGGCGCTGGAGGTCCTGAAGAACGCGAAGCGCGGCGTGCTGTCGGTCACAGGCGACGACGGATGGCCCTACGGCGTCTGGCTCAATCCCCACTACCGCGAGGCCGACGGGCGACTCTACTTCCACGGGGCGAAGGAGGGCCACAAGGTCGACGCCCTCCGCCAGGACGCCCGCGCCTCCTTCACGGTCATCGACGAGGGCGTCCGCGACGAGGGCGGCTGGGCCTACACCTTCCGCAGCGTCGTGGTCTTCGGGCGCGTCGAGTTCGTGCAGGACCACGCCTTCGCCCTGGAGCTGTGCCGTGAACTGGCCCGCCGCTTCAACCCCAGCGAACAGGACATCGAGAAGGAAATCCAGATGGCCGGCGCGCGCGTGCAGGTGCTCTGCCT
>CACZQQ010000155.1 GCA_902783355.1 uncultured bacterium | reverse complement strand
TCGCTCTGCAGGTCGGCGCCCCACGACGGCTTGAATTCGAAGGTGTCCGCCGCCTTCTCCAGCAGCTTGATGGCCTCGCCGTATTCGATGCGGGCGAACTTGGCGTCCGCCAGACGCGTCAGGCGCGCCAGAAGCCCCTTCTCGATGCGCGCGTCGCAGAACTTCAGGTCGTCGGGGCACTCCGTGAGGACGGCGTTGAAGAGGGCGCGCAGGTAGTCTTCCGCGACGTCGGCGTTGTCGTTGAGGTCGGCGAAGGCCATCTCCGGCTCGATCATCCAGAACTCGGAGAGGTGGCGCGTCGTGTTGGAGCGTTCGGCGCGGAAGGTGGGGCCGAAGGTGTAGACGCTGCCGAGGGCGCAGGCGTGCGTCTCCGCCTCCAGCTGGCCCGAGACGGTCAGGTTGACGGCCTTGCCGAAGAAGTCCTGCTGGAAGTCGACCTTGCCCGTCTCCTTGTCGATTGGCAGGCGGTTCAAGTCCATGGTGGTCACCTGGAACATCTCGCCTGCGCCTTCGCAGTCGCTGGCGGTCAGAATGGGCGCGTTGAAATAGTAGAAGCCTCTGCTCTGGAAGAACTTGTGGGTCGCGATGGCGAGGGCGTTGCGGATGCGCGCGACGCAGCCGAAGGTGTTGGTGCGCGGCCGCAGATGCGCGACTTCGCGCAGCCGTTCGAAGGAGATGCGTCCCTTGCTCAACGGATACTTCAGCGGATCGCTGTGGCCGAAGACCTGGATGGCGGTCGCGTGGAGTTCGACGGCCTGTCCGGCGGCGGGGCTTTCCACCAGCGTGCCAGTCACGCACAGCGAGGCGCCCGGGAAGAGCTTGAGCACATCTTCCTTGTAGTTTGCAAGTGCTTCAGGTGCAACAATTTGCAGATTTGCGAAGGAGGAGCCGTCGTTGAGTTCAATGAAGGAGAAGCCGCCTTTGGAATCGCGGCGTGTGCGGACCCAGCCGCAGACGGTCAGGGTGGAACCGAAGTCGCGGCACGCCAGTGCCGCGCGAATAGGCGTGTGTTTCATGGGGAGGTCTCGTTTGTTTTTGGAGGAACTTGAGTGGAAATGTTGGATTTTCCCAGACAGAAGAGCAGGGCGCCGACAAGGCCCCACAGGACGATTATCAGCGAGTTGATGAGCGGGATAGCCGCATTGTACAATTGCTCGTTGTCTCTGTATGTATTAAGGTACTTATTGTAGAGGTCGGCGGCGGCCATGTCACGCAAACCGATGCCGCCGGGCGTGATGGCCACAAGGCCTGTGGCGTTGGAGGCTTGCGTGACCAGCGCGTAGTCGGTGAAGGAACGGTCATGCCATGGTCGGATGGCGCGTCCGATGGCGCAGTTGGTGCCGCTGAGCAGGAGGAGGTGGATGACGATGGAGAGGCCCAACGCCTTCCAGATGGCGCTGCGATGGTGGTCGTAGAGGGTGACGGCGGCGTTCACGCGCTTGATGGGCGCCTTGACGAAGTGTGGCAGCCGCCGCCCGATGGCGGTGACGGTGCGCCGCAGGAAAGAGATGCGCATCAATAGGTTCCTCATCCTGTAAAGGATATAGAGGAGGGCGAGCCAGCGGAGCGCGGGCCAGGCGAAGGCACCTACGAGACGCGTGAGGCGCGAGGTCTGTCCAGTCTCCCAACTCCAACGCAGGTGGCCAGGTATTGTTGCGAGGGCGGCTGCGCAGACAAGACCAGCCACGCCGACGATGCGGTCCATGACGGCCACCAGCGCCAATTCGACGGCATGGCCCGGATGGATGCGCGTGGCGTAGGCGACCTTCACGACATCTCCTGTGACGGCACCAGGCAGTGCGAGATTGAAAAAGCCGCCGATGAGGTTCAGCCGCGCCGCTGGTCCGAAATCAATGGGCAGGTGGATGGCGCTGAGGAGAAACTGCCAGCGCAGGGCGCCCACGAACTGCGCCGATCCGTAGAGGAGGAAGGCGAGCAGCAGCAGGGAGGGCGTCGGCGCGTTGAGGCAAAGCGCCAGAACATCGGTGCCATTGCCGCCAACAGTCCTGTAGAGCAACCAGCCCGCCAGAGCGAACATGCACAGCCGCAACAGGATGACGCCTGTCCGCTTTAATCGTCTTGCAGTCGTTTCTTCCATGTGTCGAGTTGGCGGCGGACCTGCGACGGCGCCGTGCCGCCGGTCAGGTCGCGGGCGGCCGTGCTGTGCGCCGCGTCGAAGATCTTGAGGAAGTCGGCCGTCGCGGTCGGAATCGACTGCCGCATGAAGGCGAGGTCGGCCTGCGC
>CACZQQ010000154.1 GCA_902783355.1 uncultured bacterium | reverse complement strand
TTTGGTTGAAGGGTGATCGAACTAACAGACAAACAATTAAACAACTTGGAAAAAACTAATCGGGGGGGGGGAAGAGCACTTTCTCCTTGCGGTCGCCTCCTGGTTGTGGGGACAAACTGACTGACAAACAATTAAACAACTTGAAAAAAAGAAAATCCATTCTTGGAGACGGGACATGCGATCCTGCCATCTCTGCAAACCGCGTCCTTCAGATTGCGTTTTTTTCCATGGCCTCGGCGGTCAGTCCCATGTCACGAAGCGGATGGAATTGAGGACGGCGGCGCCGCCCGCGCTACCGGAGAGGTCGCCCCAGCAGAGGGTCGGCGGCTCCTGCCGCTCTTCAAGCGGTCCCGCGCCGACGAGCCGCCCGTTCAAGAGGAGCGCCCCCTGCTTTTCCTGCATGTCGACGACGATGCGCAGGGTGACGGGCAGGCTGCCGATGGGGAAGGTGCCCCATGGGCAGGTGACGCTGTCGCAGGTGGCTTCAACGCCGCCGTTGAGGAGCGTATTGGCGGTGGCGCCTGGCCTCACCACCATCTGGAAGACGGGATGGCTGGCGTCGGCCTTGGCGGCGCGCTTGGGCGTGAACTGCGCCTCCGCCATGAGAAAGCGCTTGCCGCACTGAATCATGTCGGGCCTTTCCAAGTACATGCCCATGTAGGCGTTGCTGCCGACTTCATTGTCCAGAAGGACGCCGCCGGCGGCGGGCGAAAGGGCCTCCGCGGCGTAAGTGCTCTTCAGGACGGGATCCGATGGCAGGCGGCCGTTCGAGAAGTCGAGGGCGACGGCCCATTGCGGGGCGCGGGAGAGGGCGGCGCGCATGGTGTCGGCGAGGCGCGGCGGGAAGGTGATGTGCAGCGCCGCGTCCTTGACCATCATGTCGCTGTAGATGTCGCACTTCCTCCAGCAGCTGGAACCCGTGCCCGGCCCGTTCAGCGACCCCATGACCATGCTCTCAAAGTTGGAATCGGCGGGAATGAGGTAGTTGTGGCCCAACAGGAGGACGCTTGGGTCGCCGGCGGCCATCGGCAGCGGCACGCGCGTGAGCAGCGGCTGGCCGTCGGCCCGCACCGTCAACTTGCCGCGGCGGAATTCAAGGGAGTAACGGTGGAAGCCGTCGGCGGTGTTGAAGGGGGCGCGCGCTTTCGCGTATTTGAGGACGACGGCATCTGGCTGGAAGTCAATGACTTCGAGGCTGCGTCCGTCCGCAAAGCGCAGCGCGGCGGTCTCGGGGGCGTTGCCCGGGAAGGTCTTGAGGTCGAAATCCATGCGGAAGGGCGTTCCGCCGAGGCCCGAGAAGGTGCGCAGCATGTTGACGAGGCCGTTGGGAGTCGTCAGATTGTCGTTCATGCGGTACGCGCCGTCCTCCACGAGCTTGGTGCCTGCGCCAGAGCGGTAGATCGCCCACCACGGACGGCCAAGGTTGAGCAGCGAGACGTCGCCGTCGTAGAGGCGCTCGTGGCCGCCCATCGTGCCTTCCGCCTCGGTGGCGTCAAGCGTCAATGTGTTCGGGCCGACCTTCAGCAGCGACAGCGGCACCTCGTAGGGGACGATGGTGCCGTTGGGCAGGCCGGGCGACAGTTCCTGCCCGTTGACGAAGACCTTGAGGTCGCCGACGTGGCCGTGGACGTCCAGATAGAGGATGGCGGCGGGCCTCTCCTCCGGCGGCAGGGCGGCGATGGCGGGATCGCTGAAGTCGTCGCCGACCTGGATGACATAGTCCTTGCGGACGGCGCCGTAGAACTCGCGCCACGGCGTGAGCTCCGGCACCTTGTTGTATTGCTTGTAGCCGTCGGGCTGCACGCCGTAGTTGTTCTCGTGCTGATGGGAGACGAAGTAGGTCTTGTCCCTGAACTTCAGCTGCTCCAGGCTATTGGCCACGTGGTCGAGCTCATGCTTGTTGTAGTGCATGTTGAAGAGGTAGGTGCCCGTGGCGCCGGCGGCCATCTGGTAGGCATGCAGGCCGTCGTAGGCGGCGTCGGTGCTGCGGCAGAAGAGGCCGGGGAAGCCGTAGGGGTCGACGATGGCCGCGTAGTACTGGATGCCGTATCTGGCGCAGGTGGCGGCCAAGTCATTGGCGGTGTTGTAGTTGCCGCGGTCGTTTCCGCCCGCGTAGATGTCGAAGAGGCCCTCCTGCATCCACCTCTCCACGTCCAGCCCCATGAGGCGGCACACCTCCGGAGAGTCGATCATGTGGAAGAGGAGGACGATGGGGCGGCGGCGGGCGCGCCCGATGCGCTCCGCGTTGGCGCGGATGCGGCGGATGGCGTCGGTCATGCCGTCCATCTCCTCCTGCGTGACAGGCTGGTTCCACGCGACGCTCTTGAAGAAGAGGGTCATGCGGCAGAAGTCCAGCTCGAAGCCGTCCACCTCGTAGTTCTCCATGAGTTCGGTGACGACATCCACGAAGAGCTGCCGCACTTCGGGGCGCGCGAAGTCAAAGGCGGTCCATTCGCCGCGCGGCGGCCTCTTCTCAGCGCTGCCGACGAGATATTCGGGATGCGCCTTCTTGTAGTTGGAGAAATTGGTTGGGAAGTGCATGTCGTGGACATCATTGACGCGGATGCAGCCGAAGAACTCAAGGCCGTGCGCGCGGGCGAAATCCTCCGCCAGACGCATGACGTCCTTGCCTGTCATCTCCTCCACCTTGCGGCAGATGTTGATGTAGTTGCTGTTGAGGCTCACCTCGATGCGTTCGGTCACCTTGGACGGCACGGAGAGGACAAGGCCCACGCTATAGGGACAGTAGCTCATCGTGGTGACGTTGTTGCCCACGAAGTTGTCAAGGAAGTAGCCGTAGAAGTTCTCCAGCGTCAGTTCGCCGCGGCTGGCCGGCCACGCGGTGGCGTCGCAGCCGTCGTGGTTGGCGACCACGCGCGGGCGCGCCACCGCCGACGCCTTCATCGCCGCCCACTCCGCGTCCGTCAAGTCCGCAGAGAGAACCGCGCCGCATAGCGACAACAGGAAAAGCAGGTAAAATCTGGCCATTTGCTTTGCCATGGCTGTTTTAAGCAACTTACTGTATTGCAACTAGATGTGTTTCAGGCAGGAGAGGAAGGCGGCGGCAATGAAACGGTTGTCACTGTCGCTCATCGCGGGATGGATGGGCAGGCAGATGACCTGCTTGACGATCTCGTCCGAAATCGGGGTGCTTCCTGCGGCGTGGGCGGCGACGTAGGGGTGGACGAGGTAGTTGGGGATGTTGGCCACCCATGCGCCAATCTGGTACTCCTCCTGGAGCATCTTGCAGAGTTTGTCGCGCCGTTCGCCGCCCCATTCCTTCTTCAGGGTAAGCGGGTAGAGGTAGAAGGTGTGCTCGGAGCAGTCGCCGCCCATGGGCAGTTCGACGCCCTCCACGCCCGCCAGCAGCCGGTTGCGGCCGGCGGCGAGGCGGCGGCGCGCGGCGATGAAGCCGTCCAGCTTCCTCAACTGCACAAGGCCCACGGCCGCCTGCACCTTCGTCATCACGTTGCTGGTGCCGTATTCGCCGATGCCGCGGCCATACATGCGGACGTTGCGCGCGAAATTCGACAGCTCCAAGTCGTCGGTGACGATCATGCCGCCTTCGCCAAGCGTGGTCATGTTCTTCATGGTCTGGAAGGAGAAGATGGTGCACCAGCCGAGCTTGCCGACCTTCGTCCCCTTGTAGTCGCCGCCGCAGGCGCGGGCCGCGTCGCCGATGACCTTGGCCGGCCCGTGGACGGGATGCGGATGGCGCTCGGCGACGGCCATATACTCGTCCATGGGAGCGCACATGCCGTGGATGTGGACAGGGAAGATGGCGCGAGTGCGCGGGGTCATCTTGCGCTCCACGTCGGCGGGGTCGAGCATGTAGTCGCTGGCGCGGACTTCGCCCCAGACGATCGTGCCGCCGCCATGGAGAACCGCCAGCGGCGCCGCGTCGTAGTTGACGGAGGGGATTATCACCTCGTCGCCCGGCTGGAGATGCAGCGCGCGCATCACGATGTCCAGCGCGGGCCCCGCGCTGTTGACGGCCACCGCGTCGGCGGTGCCCACGTATTGGGCCATGGCGGCCTCAAAGTCACAGATGGGCTTGGAGGAGAAGCCAAAGCCCGTGCAGGGGTCGAAGGAGTCGCGGATGGCCGCGACCGCGGCCTCGATTTCCTCTTCGCCATAGACGCCGCCCAGCAGGGGCTCGCCGCTCCATGGATGCGCCATGCCGACGCCCAGCGCGTCGCTGATTTCCTTTTCTGTCATCATGATGGTGTTTTCTCCTGTTGCAATTGGGAAATGGTATTGAAGAAGAGGCCTGTGTGGTCTTCTCCTGTCGTTTGACATATTATCTATCTAAAAATAATTTTTACAAGACCCTTTTATGTGTCAAATTCCTGCAAGGCAATGCGGGAGATGAAAGAAAAAGACATATCCCTGCGTAAAACGGGATTGTGTCAAATTCCCATGTCCCCTTTTGATGCATGTAAGAAAAAAACATAGCTCTTCCTGCCACGCCTCCCAGTCGGAGACGGCGGCCTCCTGCGGCGCCTCCTGCGCAACCAGCAGGCCGGCGGACAACAACGCCATGACCAGAATCGTCTTCTTCAAATGCATGGTTTCTCCTGGAATGCAACTGTTTTCTGTGACTTTTCAACCACGGTTCCGCCTCATTCCCTTAAAATCCTGTCCGGGTCGATTTCATGGATGCGGGCCATGACCTTGTTGACGGCGGCGGCGAGGCGGCGCGCGGTGTCGGCCGTGTTGGGGGCGCGCAGGGCGGTCACGATGGCGATGTGGCTGTCGCAGTACTTGAGCGCCTCCGGGAACTGCTCCGGCGAATAGTCGACGCCTTCGTCCGCGCCCGGAATGCTCCACGGATAGCCGCCGCCGAAGGCGTTCTTGGCCTGGAAGACGGTCATGGCGGGCAGGATGTAGTGCTGCCAGACCTGGCAGGGAAGCCCCTCGGCCAGAAGCGCCTGGCAGACGGCGTTGCGGAAGCGCGCCTTCTCGGCGGCGGGTTTCTCCTCCATGCCGAGCGCCGCGAAATCCAGCCGGATGTTGAAGTTGTAGTAGGTGTGGTGGCATTCGGCCGGCTCGCAGGGCAGCTTCAGCGCGGGATGGGGCGCGAGACTGGCGCGGAGGGCGTCCGCGTTGGCGCGGAGGGTGGCCAGATTGCCGTCCAGCTTGAGCAGCTGCGAACGCGCGAAGGCGGCGGTCAGCTCGTTGTTGCGGTACATCCAGCCGAGGGCGTAGGCGTGGTGGTCGCGGCGCTGGTCGGGCCGCGCGGTCTCGCCGAAGCTCCAGAACTTGGCGGCGGCCTTGTAGAGGTTCTCGTCGTCGGTGACGAAGGTGCCGCCCTCGCCGGCGCAGAGGCATTTGAACTGGTTGAGGGAGAAGGCGGCGCAGTGGCCCAGCGTGCCCGCCTTGCGGCCGCGCCACGTGGCGCCGTGC
>CACZQQ010000153.1 GCA_902783355.1 uncultured bacterium | reverse complement strand
CGGCGGAGGCCAGTCCCGTGCCGTTAAGGGCGACGATGACGCCTTTGCCTTCGACGGCCGCCTGGAATGGCCTGAACTCGCTGGTGGCGAAGATGTGGGTGACATCGTGCATCTCCAGGCCGAAGCGCGTGTCGGGCTTGTCGGAGCCGTAGCGCGTCATGGCCTCCCGCCACGGCATCCGCTGGAAGGGGAGCGACACCTCGATGCCCTTGACCTGCTTCATGACGGCGGCGATGACCTTCTCCGTGATGTCCTGGACCTCCTTCTCTTCGACGAAGCTCATCTCGAAGTCAAGCTGCGTGAATTCGGGCTGGCGGTCGGCGCGCAGGTCCTCGTCGCGGAAGCAGCGTGCGATCTGGAAGTAGCGTTCCACGCCGCCCACCATCAGCAGCTGCTTGTACTGTTGCGGCGACTGGGGCAGGGCGAAGAAGTTGCCCGGATGGACGCGCGAGGGCACGAGGAAGTCGCGCGCGCCCTCTGGCGTGGACTTTGTGAGGATGGGGGTCTCGACTTCGATGAAGCCTTCCGCGTCCAGCGTGTTGCGGATGATGTTGGTGATCTTGTGGCGCGTGATGAGGGTCTGCAGGAGGCCGCTGCGGCGCATGTCGATGTAGCGGTATTTGAGCTTGAGGTCGTCGGAGGCGGCGGGGTCGTCGATGTTGTAGGGCAGGGGGGCCGCCTGGTTGAGGATCTTCAGGGCGGTGACCTCGACCTCGATGGCGCCGGTGGCGCGCTTCGCGTTCACCATGTTCTCCGGCCGCGGGCGGACGGTGCCCTCCGCCTGGACGACCCACTCCTCGCGGATGGGCTTGGCGGCCTCGAAGACCTGCGGCGCCTTGGCGGGGTCGATGAAGAGCTGCGTGATGCCGGCGCGGTCGCGCAGGTCGATGAAGAGCATGCCGCCCAGGTTGCGGCAGGAGTTGACCCAGCCGCACAGGCTGACCTGCTGGCCGACCTGCGCAAGCCCGAGTTCATTGCAGGAATGCGTGCGTGTGTAGCTCATGGTTGTCCTCTGAAGGATTCTCCGGCAATTTGCGTTGCCGGCATAGAACAGGAGGCGGCGCCTGCCGCCGTTATTTCTTGAAGAGGCTCTCGATTTGCGCGAGGGGGAGCGTCTCCTGCGTGCCGCCGGCCATGTCCTTGCAGACGATGGCGCCGCTGGCCAGTTCGTTTTCGCCCAGGATCAAGACGCGGGAGGCGCCGGAGCGGTTCGCCGAGCGCATCTGCGCCTTCATCGAACGGCCCGTGAAGTCCGCATGGACGCGGCCGCCGAGGCCCTGCGCGCGCAGCTGCCCCGCCACCTTCAGGCCGGCGCTGATGACGTCGTCGCCGCCCAGCGCCACGATGTAGGTGTCGGCGGCGGGCTGCTCGGTGGGCTTGTGGCCCAGGGCCTCGCGGATCATGAGCAGGCGCTCCATGCCCGTGGCGAAGCCGATGCCCTCGATGGGCGTGTTCGAGCCGGGCAGCGTGATCTGATAGCGGCCGCCGCCGGCCACCGCGTCCTGCCCCCCCAACGCGTTGTGCGTGATTTCGAAGACGGTGTGGACGTAGTAGTCGAGGCCGCGGACGAGGCGCGGCGCCAGCTCGAAGTCGACGCCCAGCGCGGCGAGGCCGTCGCAGACGCGGTCGAAGAAGGCGCGGCTGTCGGGGGAGAGCATGTCCACGATCTTCGGCGCGCCCTCGGCCAGCGCGTGGCAGGCGGGCTGCTTGCAGTCCAGGATGCGCCAGACGTTGCTTTCGAAGCGGCGGCGGCAGTCCTCGCACATCTCGTCCAGATGGGGCCTGAAGTAGTCCTGGAGGGCCTGCGCGATGGCGGGGCGGTCGGCGGGCAGGCCGCGCGAGTTGACGAGGACGCGGCTGCCCTCGATGCCCAGCTCCTTGAGGAAATGCGTGTACATGGCGATGACCTCGGCGTCCATCCACGGGGAGTTGCAGCCGACGGCCTCGCAGCCGATCTGGTGGAACTGGCGGCGTCGTCCGGCGGCGGGGCGTTCGCCGCGGAACATGGGCCCCATGTAGAGGACGCGGCACTCCTCGCCGGTGGCGAGGCCCTTGTTCGCGATGGCGCGCATGACGCTGGCGGTGCCTTCGGGGCGCAGCGTCAGCGACCGCCCGCCGCGGTCGTTGAAGGTGTACATCTCCTTCTGGACGACATCGGTCTGGTCGCCGAGGTTTCGGACGAAGACGTCGGTGCGTTCGAAGATGGGGGTTCGCAGTTCGGTGTAGCCGTAGCGGCCGAAGACATCGCGCGCGGTGTCCTCGAGTTCGCGCCAGGCGGTCACCTCGGGTTCCCAGAGGTCGGAGGTGCCCGGCAGCGGTTCAGTGTTGGCAGCCATGTTGCATGTCCTTAATTTGGAAAAGAAGTCCTGTGTCGGCAGACATCCTTAATATAAAGGGCGATTTGTGGTCAAATCGCGAATTCCGTCGCTTTTGGGCGGGCAATTTCGGCAAACTCCCCTTATATTAAGGCGTGCGCCGCATTTTGGCGCTGAAGACTCGCACCCCCATCTCCCTACAATCAGGAAAAAACGCCTATGTCCATCTGCAAGAAATTCGCCGCCGCCCTGGTGGCCCTCCTCGCTTTCGCACTGACCTCCTGCATGGTTGTCCAGGAGCAGCCTGTCGGCCCGCAAGGCGCCGTGGACGGAGTCAAGTACAACCGCTTCTCCGGCGGAATGACCGCCAAGCTGGGCTGCTCCATGTTCGAGGCCGACAGGGCGGTCATCGCCGCCGCCAAGAAGCACCAGCTGCTCGCCCTGACGCGCCGCAACCAGCAGCGCCAGATCGTCTATGAATACAAGAACATCTACGAGGACCGCGTGGACTTCGCCCTGAAGGAGCGGGAGGACGGCGTCTGGCTCTTCATCAAGATGGGCAAGAGCGGCGACCGCGCCTTCTCAAAGCAGCTGCTGACCACCATTGCCGAACTCATTCCCGTCCAGGAAGTTCAGGAAAACGCCGCTGAATAGAAGCTGTCGGCTTGCGTTGCCGGCACATGACAGGAGCGCATGGGGCT
>CACZQQ010000152.1 GCA_902783355.1 uncultured bacterium | reverse complement strand
TCATTTTTTTCTGTCCGTGTTGGTGTAGGTGGGAGCTTGACAATCTGCCATAAGTTAATTCCTCTTTTCCTGTTTGTGGAGCAGTGGGCAGACAGTGCAGGCGGCTGCGGCGAATTGCCGCCACCGGGGCGATTGGATGGCGGCGCGCCATTCCCGCCACGGGGCCAGCGGCGTCTCGTCGTGTTCGCAGACGTGGAGCCGTCCGTCCGGCGCGATTGTGAAGGTGCCGCGGGCGGCCATGCAGCGGTTCTCCACCTGCAGATGCGGATGTGTTGACGGTGTCACTTCGGGCGGGAATTCGCCGCCGAAGACGCAGGCGCCGCCGCACTTTTCGGCGACATCCTCCGCAATATCCGCTGCTTCAATGACTTGCGCTGACGACAGTTCCAAGTCGGGATGGTGCCGCCCGCGTCCTGTCGGCTTGAAGAGGTTGAGGATGACCGCGTGGGCGCCGCTGAGGACGGCGTAGGCAAGCGTCGCATGGAGTTCGGGCAGGAGGGGGCGCGTGACGGTCACGCCGACGGAGACGCGCGTGACCGCGCTGGCGGCGTGGATGAGCTCGAGGAGCTGCCTGAAGCCGAAGCCCGCCGTCGCGCCGCCGGTCTGCATGGCGAAGGTCGTCAGGCCGGGCAGGCTCACATAGAGTTCGGCGCGGCATGCGGCGAGGAGGTCCAGCCAGGCGCCGTCGAGCGTGCGTCCGTTGGTGAAGAGGGCGAGGGTGGTCGGTTCGGGGGCGCAGGCCTGCAGGCGGGCGGCGATGTGGCGCAGCAGCGACGGAAGCCCTTCCTTCAGGGTGGGTTCGCCGCCGGTGACGGCGATGTGGCGCACGCCGTGGGCGACCAGTTCGTCCACTGCCGCCTGCCATTCGTCGATAGAGAGTTCGGGGAGGCCGCCGTCGCCTTCGCGGCCGAACCACGGGCATGAGCAGAAGGGGCAGCGCTGGTTGCAGGCGCGCGTGACCTCCAGGAAGAGCTGCGAGGGCAGGGCGGCCGTCACGGCTGCGCCACCGCCTCGGCGGAGCTCTGCGAGGTGTCGTCGGCGCCTTGCAGGATGGCGCGCAGACGCAGAATCTGCCCCGCCGTCAAGGAGGGGTTCATGGCCGGCCCCCCTGGCCTCGTCGGTCGCATAAGTGCTTGCAGCAGAAGGGATAGGTCTGCCGGCGTCAATTCGCTTACATAGGTCTGGTCGCCGAGGCGGCAGGTGACCTTCAGGCGGCGCGGCGCCTCGCCGTCGGGATGGCAGTGCGGACAGAGCGTGGCGTAGTCGGGCGTCATGTCGAGGCAAGCCAAGAGCGCGAGCAGGTCGCCCAGCGGCGTCATGTGGGGGGCGTTGGTGCCATTCTGCACGTAGAACTTGGCGTGGCATTCCGGACAGGTCAGCGGCGTCCACGACTGCGGATGGTCGCTGAGGATCGCCATGCGCGTCAACATCATGTAGTTGCCGTCTTTGAAGGCGCGCTCCTTGCCGCTCAAGTCGGCCATCTGTTTCAGCATATTATCTAACTCCTTCTTGCGCAAGATGTTAGCGCTTTCAGTCAGACGCTGGAAGATGGCCGCGTTCTCCTCCAGGCGCGTGCGCTCCTTCTCCATGCGCGCCAGCGACGCCTTCCCGTCGTAGCCTGTGCGCGCAGAGTCCTTCTGGATGAACTGCGTGCAGCGATTAAGCAGTTCCCTGAAGGCTTCCTCCGTCTTCACGATGAAGCCGGATGAACCACTTAATATATTGTAGCGGAAGAAGGTGGAAAAATGCCGCTTCTCTTCTGGCTTGTCGAAGAAGAGGTGATACAGCAGCAGGAGGTCCTCCTCTGTGACGGCCTTGCGGCCGGCGGGGCGGGCGACCACCTCGGGCCGCACGGAGCCGTCCTCCTGTTTCACTGACTGGACAACTCTTTCGGTCGTGCGGACGTAGTATTTGCCGTCGCCGCAGTGGGGGCAGAGGCTTGAATCGTCCAGGCCCTGCCAGCCGCATCTTTCGGCGACGCGGTCGTAGAGCAGCTTCATCAGCTGCGGGTTCG
>CACZQQ010000151.1 GCA_902783355.1 uncultured bacterium | reverse complement strand
TGCAGTTTGAAGGCCTGTAAGTTTGTCGTCCTCTAGGCGTCCGGGGTCTTGAGAGCAGCCTGGACGCCTTTGGTTTGATGTTGAAGTCGACGCTGCCGATGATTGCTTCGTCATCTGCCTGACGTGCCACTATTTCAACATCTCTCGGCGGATTGAGGTCATCGGCAGGCAGGTCTTCATCGACTACGACGCCTCGACGGGCGGCTGCAAGCTCTTCAACAACTTCCCGCGCGTCTGCACCTGCAAGCCCTTCACGGGGCATTACTGCCGCTACAAGCGGTGGCTCGAATTGCCGTAGGGCAGGGCGTCTGGTTTTGCCGTGGACAGGTAACGCCTTGTCCCTTCAGCCGGCGGGCTGCTCCTCCGTGGCGGGCGGGCGCACGCGCACATAGACGCGGCGGACGCGGTAGCGGCTGCAGGACGATATCGTGATGTCCAGGTTGCCCACGGAGCAGCGGTCGCCCTTCTGCGGCAGCTTGTGGATCTGCTCCAGGATCCAGCCGCCCAGAAGGGATTCCTCCGATTCGAGGCGGACGTGGAAGAACTCCTGGAAGTCGTCGAGGGTGACGGTGCAGTCGACGCTGTAGGCGTCGGGGGCGACCTGCTTGAAGCGCTCGACCACCTCGTCGTGCTCGTCCCATATCTCGCCGACGAGCTCCTCCAGGATGTCCTCCACGGTCAGGATGCCGAGCGTGCCGCCGAACTCGTCCAGCACGACCGCCATCTGGGAGCGCGTGGTCTGCAGCTTCTTCAGCACGTCGTCGATCTTCTCGGTCTTCTGGACGAAGAAGGGCGGCGTGGTGATGTCCTTGAGGCGCCAGTCGGCCTTCTGCGAGCTGGCGAAGAAGTCCTTGAGGACGAGGACGCCCACGATGTTGTCAAGGCTTTCCTCATAGACAAGCAGGCGCGAGTATTCGGTCTCGATGAACTTGGCGGCGACCTCCTCGCGCGTGGCGTCCGACGGCACGGCGGCCAGATCGACGCGGTGCGTGATGATGTCCTCGGCGGGGCACTCCGTGAACTTGATGGCGTTCTTCAGGAGGGCGCCCTCGTCCTGGTCGATGCTGCCGTCGTGCTGCACCTCGTCCACGAGCATGAGCAGCTCCTCCTGCGACATGCGCGGCAGCTCCGGCAGCTTCATCATGCGCGAGAGCATCCGCTTCCAGAGGACGAAGAGGGCGCAGAATGGATAGAGAAGCCCCCTGAGCGCCCACAGGAGCGGCGCCGAGAAGAGCGCGACATGCTCCGAATACTCCCGCGCGATGCTCTTCGGCGTGATCTCGCCCAAAAAGATGACCACGGGCGTCACGATGAGCGTGGAGAGCAGCGCGCCGTTGCGCGCGCCGTAGGCATGCACCAGCAGCATGGTCGCCACCGCCGTCAGCGCGATGTTCACCAGGTTGTTGCCGATGAGGATTGTGGAGAGTAGCCTGTCGAAGTCGTCGTCAAGACGCAAGGCAATGCGTGCCAAGGTGTTGCCATTGTCCGCAAGGGTCTTCAGGCGTGCCTTGTTCACGGAGGAGTAGGCGGTCTCCGCCGCCGAGAAGAAGGCGGAGAAGAAGAGCAGGACGACGATGGTCAGCAGGGGGATTAGCATAAATCGGGCGTAGGAGGAGGGGGCGCGGGGGCGTGCGTCCTGCTCCGGCGGGGCCGCAGCGGCTTGCCGCCACGGCTCCGGGAGGCGGAGGTCAGAGGACGACCTTGTTGAGGTTGTATTCCACGAGCCCCTCGGCGCCGGCCTGCATCAGGTCCGGAATCAGGTCGCGCGCCACATGCTTGTCGATGACGGTCGTCAGCGAGAACCAGTTCTCGTCGGAAAGATGGGCGACGGTCGGGCGCTGCAGGGCGGGGAGCTTGGCGACCACCTCGTCGAGCCTGTCCTTGTGGACGTTCATCATGAGGCCGACGCGGTTTTCCGCCGCCAGGACGGCCTGCAGGAGGAGCGCCAGGCGGTCCATCTTCCGCCGCTTGAAGGGGTCCTGGGCGGCCTTCGGGTTGGCGATGAAGCGCGTGGTCGTCTCGCAGAGCGTGTCGATGATCTTCAGGTTGTTGGCCTTCAGGCTGGAGCCGGTCTCCGTGATCTCGACGATGGCGTCGGCCAGGTAGGGCGGCTTGACTTCCGTGGCGCCCCAGCTGAACTCGACGGTGGCGTTCACGCCGTGCGCGGCCAGGTAGCGGCGCGTCATGCCGACGGCCTCCGTGGCGATGCGCTTCCCCTCCAGGTCCTTCGCCTCCTTGATGTCAGAGTCGTTCGGGACGGCCAGCACCCAGCGGAGGGGCTTGCGGCCGACCTTGCCGTAGACCAGCTCCGCGATCTCGACGACCTCCAGCCCGTTCTCGACCACCCAGTCGTAGCCGGTCAGGCCGGCGTCCAGCAGGCCTTCGGCGACATAGCGGGACATCTCCTGCGCCCGCAGCAGGACGCATTCGATTTCAGGGTCGTCGATGGAGGGATAGTAGGACCGGGACTTGATGTCGATCTTGTATCCGGCCTTCTGGAACATTTCGACGGTGCTTTCCTCAAGGCTCCCCTTCGGCAGGCCGAGTTTCAGGACAGGCATTGTAACTTCCTCATTTGCAAGATGTTATTTCTTATAGACGGTGGCGGGGTCGAAGACGCGCTCCTCGATGACGGTCAGCGAGCCGTCCTTCTCCACGCGGCGGAAGAAGCAGCTGGGATAGCCTTCGTGGCAGGCGGAGCCGCCGACCTGCTCGATCTTGAAGACCACCGTGTCCAAATCGCAGTCGACGAGGATCTCCTTGACCTTCTGGATGTTGCCGGAACTTTCGCCTTTGACCCACAGACGCTTGCGGCTGCGCGTCCAGTAGGTGGCGACGCCGGTGGCCAGCGTCTTTTCCCACGCCTCGCGGTTGATGTAGGCCACCATCAGCACTTCGCCTGTCTGCCAGTCCTGCGCGACCGCCGGAATCAGGCCGTCCGCACTCTTTGAAAAATCAAGTTCAACCATGTCGCTGTTTTCCTTGTCCTGTTCTCTTGACGTGCCTAAAAGCACGAATTATGCACAGAGGGACGACGGCGCCAGGCCGTCAAACGCATACTATAGCACGCCTTCCAGTGTCTTACGCATGAGAGGTCTTCTCGCGAGGCTGTATTTCCACAAGGCGATTTCCCCCAAGGGCGGGCAGCCGACAGCCGCACGCGGCAGTCCTCCCATGCGGCAGGGCTTCTCGCGTTTTGCCTGGCTGTTGTGCCTAAAAAGGAATGCTCTTAAAACTACCTTCCTGCGGAAAATGGCGTTGCCAAAACACGGGTGATTATATTATATGGGTGGCGGAAGCGCGTCCTGATGTCATCGTCACCGTGCAAGCAGGGGACTGTTGGATCATCCTTGATGTTTTGTTGGAAATTGCAGTATGATGAAGTATAATTTTCTTACAGCAAAGGAAATAGAACCAACCGGCTGGTTGCGGCGCCAGTTGGAGATTCAGGCGGCCAGCCTTGCCGGAAATCTGGACCTGATATGGCCCGATGTCAGCGAAAGCCGCTGGATCGGCGGCAAACGGGAAGGCTGGGAGCGAGTCCCTTACTGGCTGGATGGTTTCATTCCGCTGGCCTATCTTCTTCGCAACGAAGCAATGATACATCGGGCACAACGTTATGTGGAGGCAATTTTGTCGAAGCAATGCGACGATGGGTGGATTTGCCCCTGCAGCCAGGAGGAGAGGGCCAAATATGACATGTGGGCGCTGCTTCTTCTGAGCAAGGTCCTTTGCGTCTATGCGGATTGTTCTGGAGACGATGAGCGTGTCGATGCAGTGCTGCGCCGCGCGATGAGGCAGTTCAGCGGCCATTTGGACGCCCATCCCCTGTTTGACTGGGGCAAGTTCCGCTGGTTCGAAGGGCTTATCGCCATCGACTGGCTGCGTCGGCGCAGGCCTGAAAGCTGGCTGGAAGAACTGGCCATGAAGCTCCAGGCGCAGGGCTATGATTATGCGGGCGCATGCGACAATTGGAGTTGGCGTGGCAAGGAAAGCACATGGACTTTTGAGGCGCATGTGGTCAACCAGAGCATGGCCATCAAGGCGGGAGCCCTTATGAACCTGTTCAGGAGCGATCCACGTCAGGCCGCCCAGCCGAAACGCCTGCTCGAACTCCTGCGTGAGTACCACGGCATGGTTCATGGGCATTTTACTGGAGATGAATGTCTCGCGGGGCTCAGTCCCATCCAGGGAACCGAGCTTTGCGGCGTGGTGGAGGCCATGTATTCTGAGGAGCTCCTGCTTGCGATCAGCGGTGAGCCCTGTTGGGGCGACTGGCTGGAGCGTCTTGCCTACAATGCGCTGCCCGCCACATGCTCGGAGGACATGTGGACGCATCAATATGACCAGCAGGCGAACCAGATCGGCTGCGTGATGGAGAAACAGCAGATCTTCGGAACAAACAGCCCCGGTTCTCATATGTTCGGACTTGAGCCGAACTATGGCTGCTGTACGGCAAACATGGGGCAGGGCTGGCCGAAGTTCGCTTTGTCCACCTTCATGCGCGGGCAGAACGGTCTCTTTTCAGGCGTGCTGGCCCCGTCCAAGGCTACGATGGAGTTGAACGGCGTGAAGGTCCGCTGCACGCTGGAGACGGACTATCCATTTTCGGACAGGCTTACATATGTCATCGAACCTGAATCTCCTGTCGATTTCGATCTTGATATCCGCATCCCCGGTTTCGCGGATGGGGCAAGTGTCGACGGCAAGCCTGTGAAGACAGGCGCCATCTACCATGTCAGACGGCATTGGGAGGGACGAAGCACCGTGGAGGTCAGGCTTGATTTCATCCCCAGGCTCGTGGAGCGTCCATATGGCCTCCATGCCGTCACACGGGGACCGCTCGTCTTTGCACTGCCCATCTCCTCTGAAAGGAAACGGATTGAATACGAAGCAAAGGACATCCTGCGTAAATATCCCTATTGCGATTACGAAATCACGCCTTTGTCTCCGTGGAACTACGGTTTTGCGGATCGCGCCTTCCATGTGACCCAGAATCCTGTATCTGATACGCCGTTCAGCGAAAGCAGGCCGCCGATATCCATTGAGGCCAGTCTTGCCCCTGTGCCATGGAGAATCAAAGAGGGCTTCCTGTGCATGTGCAACGAGCAGCCGGAATCATGCACGGCGTCAGATGCGGCTAGGCCTATGCGTCTTATCCCCTACGGGTGTACGACATTGCGCATGACGGAAATGCCGTTGCTGGACACAATCTGACGCGTGGCCTATGGCACATGACAGGCATGGCACGGACTGGCAGAACTTGTCTTAGAAATGCCTGCCGTGAAGGCATGCCTGCTGCTGGACTTCAGAATCTTGGATACGCTTCAAACGCGTATGCTTTTTCTTCATCTATAAGAATGTAAACATAATGAAAAGACATAGATAGTCCGCCTCCAGTTCGTTCCGGCGGGACAGCCTCCGGGGGCCTCGCCCTTCTGCGTCTGGCCTACGCTATGGCTTGCCCAGACGTAGAAAAGGCCCGCCAGTTTGCTGGCGAGCCTCGTAAAGTCTGGTGGAGGTCATGCTGATGATGCGGCAGACGGTCTCCATGCAGTTGACATTTGCTGTGTTTTACCCATAACTGACCACAGGTTTCAATCAATCTTTTGCCATGGTGATTTCGAGCGTGAAAAACTGGAATCCGTGGTCATTTCCCATAGTACAGAG
>CACZQQ010000150.1 GCA_902783355.1 uncultured bacterium | reverse complement strand
TGTGGTCCGACGCACGGCACAGGCCTGCACCGTGCCGTTCACGGTGGGCGGTGGCATCCGCGATGTCAAGACGGCCGGCGAAGTGCTGGCGGCTGGTGCCAATAAGGTCTCCCTCAGCAGCGCCGCCTTCCGGCACCCCGAGGTGATTCCCGAAATCATCAAGGAATTCGGAGCCGATGTCCTGACCGTGGCGATTGACGTCGATGTCAATCCGGCCCTGCCTTCCGGCTACGAGGTCTATGTGGACGGCGGCCGCACGGCGACGGGCGCGGACGCGCTGGAGTGGGCAAGGCGCGTGGACGGCTATGGCGTCAAGGTGATCCTGCCGACCAGCAAGGCCGGCGACGGTGCCCGCACTGGCTATGACCTGCCGGTCATCCGCGCCATGGCCCAGGCCTGCCAGGCCCGCATCGTGGCCTCCGGCGGCGCCGGAAAAAAGGAGGACTTCCTTGCGGCGGCACAGGCCGGCGCGGAGATCCTGCTCGCCGCCTCCGTCTTCCATTTCCATCTGGTTGACATTGGCGAACTCAAGGCCTATCTGAAGGCGAACAACATCGACGTTCGCCTCTGAAGGATGCCCGCAATGCCCTTTTGACGCTTTTCACCTGTCATGGAGCACGGGTGCAGGAGCGCTATGGCAAGTTGTCCCAGTAGATTTCGCGGGGCCCGTAGATGGGTTCGGGCCCGATGTAGCCGAGGTCTTCAAGTTCCTGGACAAGATCGGCGGCCTCGCTGTAGCCGATGTGCAGGCGGCGCTGTAGCTTGACGATGAGGGATTCATCCGTTTCCTTGAGAATCTCCACCGCGCGGCTTACCAGGTCGTCGTCATCGGAATCGGCTGGCTCGTCGTCAACCGGTTCTTCGCTTTTGAGGGTCTGCTCAAGGGATGCGTTGAAGACCTGGGGGCGCTGGCGGGCGCATGCCTCCACCACGGCGGCAATCTTCTCGTTGGTGACCCAGCCGCCCTGGATGCGTGTGATCTCGCCATCGCCCTTGAAGAGCATGTCGCCCTGGCCCAAGAGCGATTCGGCACCCTTCCGGCCGATGACCACGTTGGAGCTGATGGCGTCGGTGACCTGGAGGGCGACGCGCCACGGGAAGTTGTTCTTGATGGTGCCGGTATGGTGTGCGTGTTGGTCCTCTGGGTGGCGACGATCATGTGGATGCCGGCGGCGCGGCTCTTGGCGGCCAGCACCTGGAGGACGTAGGAGACCATTTCCCTGTTGTCAGTCATGATGTCGGCCAGCTCATCGATGAAGATGACGATGTAGGGCAGCTTCCGCGGCAGCGGGTTCCCTTCGGCGTCGGTCATGTCGGGCGGATCCATGGGGCGCGCGTTGAACTCGGAGAGCTTCTTGACGCGGGCCCTGCTGAGGAGTGCATAGCGTCGGTTCATCTCGTCGGCGGCCCATCGCAGGGCGAGGCCCATCTGCTTTGGCTCGTTGATGATGGGGCTGATCAGATGTGGCAGCGTGCTGTAGGGCTTGAACTTCAAGTATTTGGGGCCGAACATGATGAGGTTCAGATCATCGGGCGCGAAGTGCAGCAGGAGCGACTGGATCATGAGATTAACGACGCCCGACTTGCCGCTGCCGATGGAGCCGGCCACCAGCAGGTGCGGTGCCTTCGCCAGGTCGATGACCACGCATTTGCCGTCAACGTCGCGCCCGAGCATCAGCGGAATCTCGCAGCGCGTGTCCTGCCAGACGGGGTCGTTGAAGACCTCCTGCGCGGTGACGATCTGGCGGTGCCGGTTGGCGACCTCGACGCCCGCCAGGCTCTTGCCCGGGATCGGCAGGAGGAGGCGCACGGGCCGCGGCGTCGCCAGCGACATGAAGATGTTGTTCTGGATGCGGGAGATTCTGTCCAGCGGGACGCCTGGAGCCAGTTCGATTTCATAGCGGATGGCCTGCGGACCGCAGACGGCATTGACGACGGTCGCGTCCACATTGAACTCGTCCAGCGTGTCCTGAAGATGGCGGCCGATGCGTTCGATTTCGTTGCGTATGTCCTCCGCCGGATGGCTGTCTGTAGGGATTCTGAAGGGATTCTTAGCGGGAAGTCGGTAGATGTCGTTCATTGTCATGG
>CACZQQ010000149.1 GCA_902783355.1 uncultured bacterium | reverse complement strand
TCATCCTGCAAGCAGTTTCGGCTTTTTCACGACATGCCTTATAACTGCGTTTTTTATGCCTCCTTGATTTTTTTTAGAACATGCCTTGTTTTTTTTTTTTTTTTGTGTATAGTATGAAAAAGATTGCTCGTGCAATTAGACAATTCAAGCAAGCAATCACGCGAATTGATTGCACGAGTAATTTCCATGTAAGTCATTGATTAGAAGATATTGTGAAATGTGGGTATCTAGTTGACGGACCCAAATCCACATCTAGTGTTTAAAGTGCGGGTATGGACGCATACCCAAAAAACACAAAGGAATTTGAAGCCTTTTTCAAGAACGATGAAGATTGTCTGCGGCACATCCTTTCCCTCCGCTGGCCTGATGGCTACGAGTGTCCTGCCTGCCATTCCCGGCGGAAAAGCTGGCTGAAGTCAAATGGCAAGATCAAGTGCGCGGATTGCGGCAGGAGGTTTTCCGTGACCTCCGGGACGGTTTTCCAGGATCCGCACACGCCGCTTTTGACCTGGTTTCGTGTCATGTGGCATCTCCGCCTGCAGAAAAACGGCATCAGCGCCCTGAGCCTCCAGCGTTCGCTCGGGCTGGGCACATGCCAGACCCCGTGGCTTTGCCTGCACAAGCTGCGCAAGGCAATGGTGCGCCCTGGCCGCGAACGTCTTTCCGGGACTGTGGAGGTCGACGAAACCTACATCGGCGGGACACGCGAGGGGGAAAGGGGGGCGTGGGGCGGACGGAAAGGTGCTTGTGCCTGTCGCAGTGGAAGACAGGCACTTCCGGGACGCCAGGGCGGACAAGCCGGCAAAGGCGATTGGGCGAATCAGGCTTGCCCGCCTTTCGGACGCCTCCGGCGAGAGCATCGCGAAGGCGGTTCTGGAGAATGTCGAGCCGGGTTCGACATTGGTCACGGATGGATGGCAGCCCCACAACTTGCTTGAAAGCTTCGGATACGGGCATGTCATCCACCCTTCCGCCGCGGCAAGGCGAAAGAGGGAGACACTTGCAAATCCGTTTGGAGAAGATGCTGTCAGGGATTACGATTCGCCGCCGCCGGAATGCCATCTTGTCATCAGCCTCGTGAAGAGATGGATTCCCGGAACATTGCAAGGCTCGTTGGGAAAGGACCATGTCCAGGACTACCTGAATGAGTTTACGTTTCGGTTCAATCGAAGAAATTCAAGGAATCGGGGAATGCTGTTCTGGAGACTTGCGCAGCTTTCAGTGCTGCACGGTCCAGCCACCTTGACAGAAATCATTTCATCCAACATTTAGTGGCTCATCAAAAATGGCTCCGTCAACTAGATACCCACATTATACTATTTGGTATAATCCTACTGTCGCCTGAGCCATTCGCGGAAGAAGGGGTTTGCGATGCGGTAGCTGCCCTGCTCGTCCACCTGGAGGGTGTCGAGTTCGACGAGACGCAGGAGGCTTTTGCGGACGCTGGCGGCGTTGTGGAGACCTGCGCGCGGATGGCCAGTCTTTTTTTCTGCGCGCTTGACTTTTTGTGAAAATGGCGTATATTTAGCCGTATGTCGGGCGGAATCCCGTTGAAGACGATACAGAAGCGAATTAGGAGGAGGAGAAATGGCGACTTCAAGCATCTATGCAGATTTCAGCATCCGCGACAACGCCAAGGCGGACGCCTTTGCGGACGCCTACGAATGGTCTCTCAAGCACCAGCCGCCGAAGGTCAAGTGCAATATGAAAATCCTCCAGACAGAGGAGGAAATCAAAGAGGCTTGTGAGAAATTGATGAAAAGGTACGGATGCGGTTCGAAATAATCAATTTACTGGATTTGCTCAAGAATAACCCTGAGGCGTCTGTTAATTCAGCCTTGCAGGCTTTTCAATGCCCGCAGAACAGGCATATTGAGCACTTTCTCCGGGCCAATGCCATATCCTGTGCCCGCCAGCGCTTCGCCATCACCTATCTCGTTTTGAATGGGGGCGGCGAGTTGGCAGGTTTCTTCACGCTGACGCACAAGCCGGTCCTTTTCGACCGTGAACGGCTGGATGGCCAGCGGCGGAGACGCGTGCGGCAATTCTGCGTGCGGCCTCTTGAGGGACCTGCGGAAAACGGGCAATTGCTGGCTTCGGCTTTCCTTATCGCCCAGTTGGCCAAAAACGCCGCGCCGCTGGCCGGCGAAACTGCCACAGGCGGCGAATTGCTGGAGGCCGCCATGCGGACGCTCGCAGAGATCCAGTGGCGCATCGGCGGGGGCCTTGTCTTTCTTGAATGCGAGAATGTGCGGAAGCTGCTTGATTTCTATGAAAGACATGGGTTCCGCAAATTCGGCGAGCGCACCGCGCAGGACGAGGGAGAATTCTATCACCAGTTGTTGCGTGCATTCTAAAGCGCAAGAAGAGCCGCCGTTTCGCGGATGGCCACACTTTCACGGAGAGACATCATGGAGCCAAGGACGATTTCACTGAACGGACTGTGGGAGTTCTTCTATTCGCCGCAGAAATACACGCCGGGGGCGCCGCTGCCCGACGCGAAGGAGTACACGGGCGCCATGCGCGTGCCCGGCTACTGGGACGACCACTACGACCTCTTCGACGAAGAGGACTTCTTCGGGCTGACGGCGCGCTTCAACCCCGACTACCGCAAGCCGCACTTCCCCATGGGGCGGTCGCTGACGCCCCACGCGGCCAGCTCCTTCCTCGTCGGCACGGGCTACTGCCGTCGGCGCTTCGTGGCCGACTTCCCCGCCGGCAGCCACGCCGTCCTGACCGTCGGCCCCGCCATGTGGGGCTGCACCGTCCTCTGCAACGGCGCGGTCGCGGGGACGGCCACCGGCTATTCGACCGCCACCGACTTCGACCTGACGGGCCTCCTGCGCCATGGCGAGGAGAACGAACTCGTCATCGCCGTCTGCAACCTCCACGACGACGGCGGCGCCTACCATCGGCTGGACGGCACGCACGACGGCATCCCCTTCGGCGCACGGCCGGGGCAGCACCGCGGACTCGCCGCGCAGGGCTACCAGTCGGAGCGCGGCGGCATCGGCGGCGGCGTCTCCCTCAAGGTCACGCAGGGGGGCCGCATCGCAGATTGGTTCATCTCCTTCGCGAAAGGGCGGCCGCGCTGGCACGCCGTGCTCGTGGACGGCGCCGGCAAGCGCCTCCGCTGGTCGCTGAAGGACCACGACGGCGCAATCGTCGATTCAGGGGAGGTTGCCTGCGGCGGCGACGAGGTGGATTTCACCACGGGGAAGGTTCCGCCGCGCCTGTGGAGCGACCGCGCGCCCGTCCTCTATGACGCTGAACTGCAACTAATTGATAATCAAGTAGTTATAGATAATTCTTCCCGCAAGTGGGGCGCGCGCACCGTCGGCATCGAGGGGAACGCCATCCTGCTCAACGGGAAGCCGACCTACTTCCGCGGCGTCACGGAGCACTGCTACTTCCCGGAGACCTGCAACCCGCATTTCGACAAGGCGAAGTACATGCGCGACCTGGGCGTGCTGAAGGCGGCGGGCTTCAACTTCATCCGCTGCCACACGTGGTGTCCGCCGGAGCCCTTCTACGACGCATGCGACGAGCTGGGTTTCCTCGTGCAGACGGAGCTGCCGTCGGTCTACACCTTCGACGAGGCGGAGGCCGTCATCCGGCTCATCCGCCGCCATCCCTGCGCGGTCATCCTCTGCGAGGGGAACGAAAAGCATCTGGACGAGGTGGCGCTCGACCGCCTGCGCCGCCTCGCGGAGCGGCTTCACGCGCTGGCGCCGGGCATGCTCTTCAATCCGCAGGAGGCCATGCGCGGCGTCGAGTACGGCTTCACGCCGGAGCAGAAGCTCGTGCAGGAGCCCTTCACGCACGACCCGGAGCGCATGGCGGCCGTGCGGCGGATTGCGGACGTCTTCGGCGCGTATTTCGGCGGCCACTTCAGCTACCACCACGACATCTTCCCTGGCGTGGAGACGCTGGAGGCCATGCAGCATGTCTACGGGCGGCCCTGCCTGAGCCACGAGAACGGCATCCTCGGCGGCTATCTGGACTTCTCGCTGGAGAGGCGCTACGAAGGCACCTTCATCGGCACCGACCTCTTCAAGGCGGCCCGCGAGAACATGGAAAAGCATGGCGTCTACCAGTACGCGCGCCTCTACTACGAGCGCAACTGCCGCTTCATCTCCTCCCTGCGAAAGCAGCTCTTCGAGAACATCCGCAGCTGTCCCTCCATCGCGGGCTTCGACTTCCTCGGCGGCATCGACACCCACTGGCACCTCATCGGCTATCCCTGCGGCGTCTTCAACGAGTTCTACGAGGAGAAATTCGGCGAGACCGTCGCCGACGTGCGCCGCTACAACGACGAGACAATCCTCCTCTGCGGCGCCCTCAACCGTCGCAACCGCGCCGCGGGAAGCCGCTTCTCCGAGGAGATCCTCCTCTCCCACTACGGCGATAAGCCGTTGAAGGATGGGAAGTTGGTTTGGTCATTCGAATTGGAGAGCGGCGCGGGGGTCGCCTCCGGCGAGATCGCCGCGCCCGCGGTTCCCGTCGGCGCGGTCGTCCCGATTGGCCGCGTGGCGTTCGACCTGCCGCCATGGCGGGAGGCGTGCGCCTGCGTCCTGCGCGTCGATTTCATTGACGGCGCCTTCCGCCGCGAGAACCACTGGCGCTTCTGGGTCTTCCCCGAAGTGGCGGCCGACGAACCGCCGCCGCAGGGCGTGCGCTGCGCCGCCGCGCTGGACGAAGAGACGGTGCGCTTCATGGCCGACGGCGGCGCCGTCCTGCTGACGGACGGCTTCCCCGGCGAGACGCTGCCCGAGAACTTCCGCCCGCACACGTCGGGGCGCTCGCTGGGGCATTCTGGCGCCATCCCGCGTCTGCATCCCGTCTGGGAGCGCTTCCCGCAGGAGGGCTTCGCGGACTGGCAGTTCTTCCCGATGATGACAGGCTCCCGTTCGCTTGTCACGGATGCCGCCATGCCGCCCTTCCGGCCCATCTTCGAGCTGATTCCGAGCTTCAAGCTGATCCGCCGCGAGTCGCTGCTGTCGGAGTACGCCGTGGGGGCGGGGCGGCTGCTCGTCTGCGGCTTCGCCTTCAAGGCGGACGATCCGGCCTCCGCGTGGATGCGCCACGTCCTGCTGAAATATTTGGAATCGCGCGCGTACGCGCCCGCGCCTGCTTGGCCGCCGGAGGCCCTTCTGCAACGCCTGACGGAGTCGCACGAAGGCGCCGCGCGCCGCCTCGGGCAGCGCATCGACGACGGCGGCCGCCCCGTCGGATACTGACGGCGGTTGCCCGCGGGATTCGCCTGCGTGAAAAGGTTTGGCGGAGAGAGTGAGATTCGAACTCACGGGCGGCTCGCGCCGCCGGCGGTTTTCAAGACCGTTGCCTTAGACCACTCAGCCATCTCTCCGCGCGATATCAACAATAAAGGCTGTCGCCGCACATAATATAACGGCGATTCCCGTCGGCGGGGCCGCCGGCGGGCGCCGCCCCTTTTTGGCGGGCAACGGCCCGTGGCGTCGGGCAATCCCGGATTGCGGTAATATATTACGGTGGCAATGCCACCCGCGAGTCGCGGTGTCGTGCAAAACCATCCACCAGTCCCATCATCTGCCGACAGAGAAAGCCGAACTATGGTCAACAAAGACATTGCCGAATTTATGGACTCCTTCAAGCGGGAGGCGCTGACTTTCAACGACGTGACGATGGAGGTCTGCTACGCCGATTTCCTGCCAGGCGAAGCCTCTACGCAGTCCCGCTTCAGCCGGAACATCACCCTGAACGCCCCCTTCATCAGCGCCGCCATGGACACGGTGACGGAGAGCCGCATGGCCATCGCGATGGCGAAGCTCGGCGGCATCGGCGTCATCCACAAGAACCTGACGCCGGAGCAGCAGGCGGAGCAGGTCGCCCTGGTCAAGCACTATCTGAACGGCGTCATCGAGCGCCCCGTGACCTTCCGCTCCGACATGAAGGTCTACGAGATCATCACAGAGAAGAGCAACAAGAACTACAAGTTCAGCGGCTTCCCCATCGTGGACGAGAACGGACGCCTCGTCGGCATCTTCACCAGCCGCGACCTGAAGTTCATGACCTCCTACGACGTGGCCGTGGACAAGGTGATGAGCTCCAAGCTCGTGACCGCCCCCGTCGGCACCAGCATGGAGAAGGCCATGAAGCTCATGCTGGAGCACAAGGTGGGCAAGCTGCCGCTGGTGGACAAGGAGGGCCGCCTCGCCGGCCTCTACAGCCTCAACGACGTGCGCACCCTCCTGGAGAAGATGGAGCCCAACTTCAACCGCGACGCCCAGCACCGCCTCCGCGCCGCCGCCGCCGTCGGCCCCCACGACTTCAGCCGCATCGACGCCCTCGTCAAGGCCGGCGTCGACGCCCTCATCGTCGACTCCGCCCACGGCCACTCCAAGAACGTGATGGACACGGTGCGCGAAATCAAGGCCACCTACGCCAACGTCGACGTGGTCGCCGGCAACGTCTGCACCGTCGAAGGCGCCCGCGCCCTGCTGGACGCCGGCGCCGACGCCATCAAGGTCGGCATCGGCCCAGGCTCCATCTGCACCACGCGCGTGGTGGCCGGCGTCGGCGTGCCGCAGCTGACCGCCATCTACAACGCCTGGAAGGGCGTCGGCGACGCGGTGCCCATCATCGCCGACGGCGGCATAGCCCACTCCGGCGACGTGCCGAAGGCGCTGGCGGTCGGCGCCCAGTGCGTCATGATGGGGTCCGCCCTGGCCGGAACCGAAGAGTGCCCCGGCGAGCGCATCCTCCACCAGGGCCGCACCTACGTCATCTACCGCGGCATGGGCTCCGTCGACGCCATGCGCCACGGGCGCGGCAGCCGCGAGCGCTACGGCGTCTCCCAGGACCTGAGCGAGGAGAAGCTGGTGCCGCAGGGCATCGAGGGCATGATCCCCTTCCGCGGCCCCGTGGCCGACGTCCTCAACCAGTACATGGGCGGCCTCCGCTTCGCCCTGGGCTACGTCGGCGCCAGGAGCATTCCGGAGCTCCAGAAGAACGTCCGCTTCTGGCGGGTCTCCCCGTCGGGCCTCAACGAGGCCCATCCCCATAACGTCATCATGCAGAAGGATGCCCCCAATTACAGCGCCGGTTGACGAAAAGTTCTCTTTTTTGAACAAAAAAGGCACATTTTTACGAAAAAGTGCCTTTCCCATTTGATTTGCGGCCATAAACGCATTATTGTAATGCGCTATGGCGTACATTTGCCGTGTCCCGCCGTCTCTTTTTTTTCGGGCGCCGGGGCCCTTTCGCGCCCCCCTTTCCACCGGTCTCCCATTGATTCTCGGCTATGGCTAAAAAAGAAAAATTCCTGACAGTCGACCTTGGCGCCACCAGCGTTAAGTTGTGCGAGTTCGTCTTCGACGGAACCGGGCGCGCGCAGCTGTCCGCGTTTGGCTACAGGGAGTACGAGGAGGAGATCTCCGAGGAGACGCGCCTTTCCGTGTGCGAGGGCGTCCTTCGGCAGCTGCTGCTGGAGAGCGGTGTCACCGCCAAGAAGGCGCTGGTCTCCGTCTCCGGCCAGACCTCGCTGCTGCGCTTCGGCAAGATCAGCACCGTCTCCTCCGACAAGAAGCAGCTGCGGCAGCTGGTGGAGTTCGAGGCCAAGCGCAACATCCCCTTCGCCCTGGACGAGATCACGCTGGACTACCAGCTGATCGCCAGCAGCGAGGAGGAGCGCGCCAGCCGCACGGCCTCCATGATGTCGGTGGTGGTCAAGAACGACGTGCTGGAGCAGTACGCGCAGGCCATCCGCGCGGTGGGGCTCGAGCCCGTGATGATGGACGTGGCGCCCGTGGCCTGCTACAACGCCGCCGTCTTCAACGGCCTGGGCCAGCAGGGCGAATGCGCGCTTCTGGTCTCCGTCGGCGGCCGCACCACCAACCTCATCTTCATCGAGGGCGAGCGCTTCTTCGCGCGTACGATTCCCATTGCGGGCCATTCGATCACGCAGCAGATCGCCAAGGAGTTCGGCATCGGGCTGCCGGAGGCGGAGGAGCTCAAGCGGCACCACGGCTTCGTCGGCCTGGGCGGCGCCTACGCCGACCCCGTGTCCGAGACCGCCAGCGCGGTCTCCAAGATCATCCGCAACGTCATGAGCCGCCTCCATGGCGAGATCTCCCGCTCCATCAACATCTACCGCACGCAGATGCACGGGAACACGCCCGCCAAGATATACCTGACCGGCGGCAGCGCCATCCTGACCTACTGCGACGTCTTCTTCAACGAGAAGTTCGGCCTGCCGGTGGAGTACTTCAACCCCTTCGGCGCCGTCGTCCTGGGCGGGAACGTGGACAGGCAGAAGCTCAGCGAGGTCGCCCACACCCTGAGCGAGACGGTCGGCCTGGGCTTCCGCTACACGCGCCACTGCAACATTGAAATCAACCTGCTGCCGCGCACCATCCGCCGCCAGCAGGCCATGGCCGCCAAGAAGCCCTATTTCGTGGCCGCCATGGCGTGCCTCGCCTGCATGCTCTTCGTCGTCTCCAACGGCATCTCCTCCGCCGCCACGCAGGCCGAGAAGCGCGCCGCCTTCGTCGCCGAACAGCGCGCCAAGTACGAGAAGAACTATGACAGCATCAAGTCCGCGATCGGGGAGGCCGACGACGCCATCGACAAGATCAAGTCCATCAAGACCTTCCTGGGCACGCGTGCGATGTGGCCCATGATCATCGAGGAGGTCTACCGCGCCAAGCCCGACAACGTCTGGATCGACGCCATCGAGCCCATCATGCGCGAGGTCCCTGAAATCACTGCGGAAAGCATCGTCGAGGACACCTCCGGCGCCGGCGACTCCATGATGGGCGGCGATTTCGGCATGAGCGACATGGGCATGAGCGGCGACGGCATGGGCATGGGCATGGACGGCATGGATGGCATGGGCGGCGTAGGCGGCCTGGAGCCGGTTCCCATCGCCGGCCTGCTGATCCGCGCGCATGTGGTCAAGCTGCCGGGCGAAACCCTGGGCGAGGACCCCATCCTGCCGCCTGAACCGTCCTATCCCTTTGAAGTGCCGGGAGTTGAATCTGCCTCCGAAAACGAGGGGGATGAAAACGCCGAGGAGGGCGACGAGAGCGGGGAGGGCGACGAGTTCGAGGCGCCGCGCCGCGCCCTCCGACAGGACCAGTCCGGCGAGAACCTCTTCGTCCGCAACCTGGGCAAGTCCTCGCTCTTCGGGGACGATCCGCTGACGACGGGCCTCCTGAGCCGCAGCAAGAACGACTACATCTCCAACGGCGCCGACTTCGAGATCCAGGTCAAGCTGAACGTGGAGCCCACCGCCTACGAATGGGACAAGGCCGGAGCGGCCAACGGCAACGGCGGCGGCGGCATGATGGGGCCCGGCGGCATGGGCGGCGGCGGCATGGGCGGCGGAATGCTCGGCATGTAGGTGCCCTGCAAGCGGATTCACAAACACCTCACATAGAAAGACTGCTGTATGTTTTTCATCAAGAAAAATCTGGGACTGCTGCTGTGCGGGCTGATCTTCCTGGTGGTCGTCGTCATGCTGACCTACCGCATCGTCTTCAAGGACCGCAAGCGGCTCAACGCCGCGGAGACCAGTCTCGCCAGCACGGAGAACTGGTTCAAGCAGGTCAACGGCGAAGGGTGGAAGATCCTGGGGACGGACGGACGGCTTGAGAACGCCGAGATCGCACGCTACAACAAGGATGTCGCCGTCGGCCACTACACGGACATCCAGCGCCAGCTGATCGACAACTACTCCTTCATCCCCCAGCTGCCGAACACCTCCAGCGAGGCGCAGGACTGGCTGGCCGACAAGGTGGACGAGCTGACGGAGTTCGTCATCGACCAGAACGGGGTCAGCTGGTTCGAGGATTCCGTCGGCGGCCCCTTCGTCGACCTGGCCAACCAGGACAAGCCCATCATGAAGGAGGACTTCCAGGCGGTCTTCCGCCAGCTGATGGTCTATGAGAAGATGGTGCGGCACATCGTCGACGCCGGCGTCAAGGTCGTCGACGACCTGGACTTCCCCCGCCAGCTGGCCACCGAGGACGCGGGCGAATACACCGTGACCCCCATCGTGCTGAAGGTGCAGGGGGACGCGGCGACCCTCCAGAAGCTGGTCAACAACCTCATCAAGGACCCCTCCATGCTCTTCTTCGTGCGCAACATGCAGTTCACCGCCATCTCGGAGGACTCCCCCGCCGAAGAGTACAACAACGTCCTGCTGGAGCGGGTTGACGCCCGCCAGGCGAAGCGCGGCGGCGGCCGCGCCGGCGGCGAGGGCGCCATGACGGGCCGCTCCGAACGGACCAGCCGCCGCAGCAGCCGCGCCGGCGCCGACGAGGCCATGATGGGGGCCGGAAGCGGCCGTTCGAGCCGCTCGAGCCGCTCCAGCCGTTCCGAGCGGGCCAGCCGCCGCGGCGCC
>CACZQQ010000148.1 GCA_902783355.1 uncultured bacterium | reverse complement strand
CGCAGCTTTCAATTGACTGCCCTCTTGGGGGACATGGCCTGATGAAAAAAAGGCGGGGGGACTGCGAAAGTGTCCCTCCGCCTTGAGTTCCGGCGTTTCCGACGGCTGTGCCGCCGCGCGAATCAGCTAGTAGGTGGGGCAGGAGTAGGTGCCGTCCTGCATGATGTAGGGGAACTGGCCGGTGGCGGGATAGTCGGCGCCCTCCTTGCACATGGCGACCGCGTTGGCGGGCTTGACGCTTTCGGCGTGTCCGTCGAAGAAGTTCATGTTGATGTTGCCGCCGTGGAGGGCGTAGGGGTGGGCCAGGTCGTTGTCATGCCCCGCGCAGGGATAGCTGGTGTACCACTGGATGTTGGAGTTCTTGTTCAGGGTGTCCATCATGTTCATGTCGCTGCTGGGGCTTGTCATCAGCTTCAGGTTGTAGCAGCGGTAGTTGTGGCCGGGCGCGTTGCTGCTGTAGATGCTGAGCTTGAGGATGAGCCAGTTCTGCGGGGCGGTCACGTCGTTGATGGCGGTGCCGTAGGTGGCGCCCATGATGGTGCCCGTCGTCCAGTTGCTGTCCACGGGGATGGGGGCGGCAGGGCAGTAGACCTGCTTGGAGAGGTAGGGGACGTAGCTCTGGTCGGCGAGGACGGCCGCCCAGCTGGAGATGTTGCCGAGGTCCTTCAGGGCGCCGTTGGCGGCGTGGTGGGCGTAGGCCGCGAACATGTCGTTGTTGTCGGTGGCATACATGGCGACCTGCAGGCCGACCTGCTTGAGATTGCTGGTGCAGCTGATGGAGCGCGCCTTCTCGCGCGCCTTCGCCAAGGCGGGCAGCAGCATGGCCGCCAGAATGGCGATGATCGCGATGACGACGAGCAGCTCGATCAGGGTGAACGGAGTCTTTTTCATGGGGTCCTCGGGTTTTGGGGTGGGTTGCTTGGGGTTCTTTTGCTTGCGGAGGAGAGCAAGGGACTTACCCCCCCCGAATCGGCTCTTGTGGAAAAACATCAAATTATAAATCACATTCTGCGGAAAAACAAGAGGCAGAATGCATTTTTCTTGAAATTTTTTCGGAAGTGTCGTCAGGCCTGCCTTTTGAACATGGGGAAGCAGGTGAACTGCTCGCGCTGGAGTTCGAAGTAGGGGCGGAGCGTCACGTCGGGCACGCCGTCGACGGCGTAGGCCAGCGGCGTCGACGTGGGGCGGAGCCGCGCCAGCAGGCCGCCGCAGTTGCCCGGCAAGACGCGGCCCTTCTCGTGGTTGAAGGGGCCGACGGCCGCCATGAGCAGCGGGCCGTAGGTGTAGGCGCAGCGGTCGTATCCCTCCACCGCGTGGTCGCCGCTGTAGGGGTGCATCGCGAAGGCCAGGGGGATTTCGAAGGCGACCTCGTCGCCGTCCTGCCAGGTGCGCTCCAAGGCAAGGTAGCTGCCGGGCACTCCTTTAGCTAACTCCTTGCAATTCAAGTAGATAGAGATGCTCCCCGCGGCCGCGTAGCAGGGGATTCGGAGGCGCAGGGTGAACTTTTGCGGCGCGGCCATCTTGAAGGCGAGGCTGACCTTGCCGCCGTAGGGCAGGGCGCTCTTCTGCGTGACGGTGACCGTCTGGGCGTCGGTCTGCCATTCGAGGACGGAATCCGCGTAGATGTCGCAGGAGAGGCTCTCCTTCGTCAGGGTGTAGAGGTATTCGGGGAGGGAGGCGAAGATGCGCGTGCCGACGCCTGAGCAGCAGTGGTTGGGCTGCGCGAAGGCGTTGAACTTGTGGTCGTGGAGATGGGCGAAGTAGCGGATGTGGCGTGCGCCGTCCTGGTTGGCGATGGCGACGTTGTAGAGGCTCTGCTCGACCTCCATGACATACTTCTCCTCGTCGGGGAAGAGGCGGTGGAGGCGCTGGTTGAGGTGGAGCCAGAAGGAGGAGCAGCACAGCTCGTTGTAGTAGTATTGGGGGTAGATGAGGTTGCAGCCCGGATGGGCGGCCTTGATGAACTCGCACATGACGATGCCGCCGCCCGGATGCTGCCAGTCGCGCTTGTAGAGCTCCCAGGCGCCCATGACGGCGTTCAGCAGGTAGGGCGCGCCGAAGTGGCGGTAGAGGTCGAGATAGCCCTCGAAGGATTCCAGCTCGCTGCCGTGGGGGTGCGGCTCGTAGCCGGGCTGCCGCCGGATGTGGACGGCGTCCCGCTCGCGGCCGATGAACTGCGCCAGCCGCCATGTCTCTTCGTAGTAGCGCCGCGTGACCGCCATGTCCTCCTCACGGCCGATTTCGGTGAAGAAGACGGAGGGCGAGGCGACGACGCCCTGGAAGGCGAGCAGGAGGTGGCGGATGACGGGCAGGTCGGGGGAGCCGTTGAACCAGTCCTGCCACTTGCGCAGCATCTTGAGCGCCTTGGCGTTGCCGCCGCGCGCCGCCGCGATCAGGCCGTAGGTCAGCCAGATGCGGACATAGCCCGGATACTCCTTCGTGGCGAAGTCGCGCTTGTCGATGGGGAGCATGAAGCCGTCCGCCTCGGCGGTGTCGTCGATGGTGTCGACGATTTCGTCCATGCGCGCGCGCAGTTCGTCGTTCTCCTCCCAGCGGAGGGCGTTGCCGGCGCACATGAGGAACTGGGAGGCGGTCTGCCCCTTCAGGTTGTCCTCGAAGTGGCCGTTGTAGCGCAGCGCGTCCGTGGGAATCCCGCGCTTGATGTCGAACCAGTAGCGCATGCGCGCCATGTCCAGCTGGTTCAGCGTGAAGGCGATGTTGTCGTCGAAGACGCGGCGGAAGAGGCCGCCGGTGAGGCGGACGCCGTGCAGCGGCGTGAAGAGGCTGTCCTTGACCGCCAGCTTGCTGTTGTAGTCGAAATACTGTTCCATGGCGAGGGGGGCCGCGCTAGATGCGGACGGATGGTGGTCTTTGTGACGATAGGGCTTCCTGGCTATGCCTCAAGAAGATTTCGCAGGGCTTCCAGGCGTGTGTTGAGGCCGGCGAAGAACTTCAGGAACTCCATGAACTCGTCTTCGCCGTTCGGTTCGTTGGAGACGAGGCGGATGATGCCCAGGCGCGTCTGCGGCGCGTAGAGCCTGAGGAACTGCGCCACGGCGGCGGACTCCATGTCCACGGCGGCGGCCGTCGCCTGGATGCGGTTGTAGTCCTGCGGCGAGGCGGGCAGGGCGAAGGTGTCGCTGGAACAGAGGCGCCCGATGGACACGGACACTTCAGGGTATATTTTTCTAAATGCTTGAATAAGAAGGAGTTGGAACTCAGCATTCAGCGCATGCCATCCATCGCGGTCGGTGAAGTCGGGGACGAAGCCGACGCCTGTCGAGCCGAAGAGGTTGCCGATGTCGTAGTCGCTGAAGGCGACGTGGCTGGCGACGATGGCCTCGCCCTTGCGGGCGTGGATGCCGCCGGCGGTTCCCCAGACGAGGATGGTGTCGCATTTGTCGTCGCAGACGAGCTTTGCGGCGGCGGCGCAGGCGGCGCTCTTGCCGGGGCCGTAGCCGCAGGCGGCCAGGCGTGTCGGCGCGTTGCGCGCCTCGTCTGCCGTTGGAATGAGGAGGCCGATGCGGGACATGTGCTACTCCGTCTTGGGGCCTGAAGCCAGCTGGGCGACGATGATGGCGGTGAAGATGGCGCAGCAGCCTCCGATTTCGCGGAGCGTCATGCGTTCGCCGATGAGGAGGCCGAAGAAGACCGCGAAGACGGATTCAAGGCTCATCAGGAGGGAGGCCGCCACGGGATTCACGTACTTCTCGCCGATGTTCTGGAAGGTGTAGCCGACGCCGGAGGAGAAGAGGCCGCAGTAGAGAAGCGCCACCAGCGCATTGCGCATTGCCGTCAGGGAGAACGACTTGCCGCAAATCAGCGCCACGAGGCAGGAGACGGCGCCCGCCACGATGAACTCGATGACGGAGAGGCGCAGGCAGTCCACGTGCGGCGCATAGCGGCCCGTGACGATGATCTGCACCGCGAAGCCCAGGGCGCAGCCGAAGCAGATGACGTCGCCCCAGTTGATGCCCTTGTCCATCTTGCCGCAGAGCAGATATGAGCCGAAGACCGCCAGCAGGACGCAGCCCCAGATGAGCGGATGCACCTTCTTGCCGCGCAGGAGCCCCAGCAGGGGGACCAGCAGGATGTAGAGGGCGGTTATGAAGGCGGCCTTGCCCGCCGTGGTGAAGATCATGCCGAGGTGCTGCGTCATGGAGGCGGCGCCCAGCAGGAGGCCGCTGAAGACGCCGCCCCAGAGGAGGAAGCGGCGCCGCGCGGGCGTGGTCGCCTCGCCCCAGAGGCTTGGGCGGCGGTGTCCGCCGAAATAGTCGGAGATGGCGACGAAGGGCGCCAGGGCGGCGGCGCCCATGAAGAAGCGCACGCCGTTGAAGACCAGTGGCGAAATGTGCTGGATGCTTGTCTTCTGGAAGATGAAGGAGGCGCCCCAGACCAGCGCGGAGAGGAAGAGGGCCAGCGAGCCTAAGATGGTGGCCTTGCGGTCCGTCATCGCGCGCTAGTCGCCCAGATGGGACATGCCCTTGAAGTAGGCGGCATAGTCCTTGACGGCCTCTTCAAGCGTGAGCAGCGGGCGCGTGAAGCCCGCCTTGCGGATCTTGCCGATGTCCAGGCAGGTGCGGTACTGGTAGCGCGGCCGCAGGCTCTCCGGCATCTCGATGTATTCGATGGCGGGGGGGACGCCCATCGCCGCGAAGGCGCATTTCGCCAGATCGTTCCAGGAGCGCACGTCACCGTAGCCGATGTTGAAGAGGCCGCTGGCCGCCTTCCCCTTGTCGAGGAAGAAGAGGGTCATGTCCGCCGCGTCCTTCACGTAGAGGAAGTCGCGGACCTGCTCGCCGTCGGCGTATTCCTTCCTATAGGATTTGAAGAGCTGCACTTTGCCGCAGGCTGTGATCTGCTCGAAGGAGCGCAGGACCATGCTGCGCATGTGCGCCTTGTGGTACTCGTTGGGGCCGAAGACGTTGGAGTACTTGACGCCCACGAAGTTCCCTTTCTTGAGCCAGCCGCGCTGGTAGAGCCACTCGTCGAAGACCTGCTTGGAGTAGCCGTATTTGTTGAGGGGGCGCAACGCGAAGATGCCCTCTTCGTCGTCCACGAAGCCCTGTTCGCCGTCGCCGTAGGTGGCCGCGCTGGAGGCATAGACCATGCGCGCGTTGTTCCTGACGGCATGCTCCGCCAGCATCTTGCCGTAGGCGAAGTTGTTGAAGACCAGATAGCTGGCGTCCTTGTCGGTCGTGTCGGAGCAGGCGCCCAGATGGATGATCTGGTCGAAGGCGCCTTCGAACTCGCCTGCCAGCAGCCGCTTCTGGAAGTCGTCCTTCTCGAAGTAGTCCGCGAAGCGCAGGGGGCGCAGGTTGAGCCACTTTTCGCCGGTGGCCAGATGGTCGACGACGATGATGTCGTTGCGCCCCATTTGGTTGAGGCGCCAGAGGATGGCGCTGCCGATGAGGCCCGCGCCGCCGGTGAGCAGAAGCATGGTGCGATTCCCTTGTTCGTGTTACAGCGAGAGGCAGAGGATTCCGGCCAGGAGCGCGGCGATGCCGCAGAAGGCCTGCGGCGGCGTCTTCTCGCGGAGGGCCACGAGGGCGTAGCCCTCCATGCCGAGAATGCAGACGCTGATGGTGACGGGATAGGCGAGGCCGCCGGCCCCCAGGGCCGTCAGGCGGTCAAGCCCTCTGTAGAAGAGGAAGAAGTTGGAGATGAAGGAGACGATGGCCTGGAGGAGGAGGAGGCGCCCTTCGAAGGCGGTCGGCCAGCGGCGCATGGACGGCTTGAGCGCAAGGGCGCCCAGATAGCCGACGAAGATGCCGAAGTTGGAGGCCATGGCGCGGAAGGCGACCGTCGCGTTCCATTCGGGATAGTAGGCGGGGATGACGCAGCAGCACTGCGAGGCCATTGCGAAGAGAAGCGCCAACATTGTGAAGCCTAGCCATTTAAGATTGCCTGAGCCGCTCCCGCCGTTCT